>JAFUUM010000044.1 GCA_017477805.1 Lachnospiraceae bacterium | reverse complement strand
CCGAACTGCCTGAATGAGCAAAACAAAGACCGTGATCAAACTGATCAGAAGGGATGCCAGCACAAGAAGTTTCTCGGTGGAACTCAGTACCGAGGAAAACCAGTGGGGGATCCAACTGATGAGGGATGCGGCCTCCATCTCGGGATCACCATGTACATCCCAGCCCCACACGTGGATCTGATAAGCATCCGCTTCTCCGATCTGGGCCGGCATTTTCCAGGGTACATCAAAGAGGTCCAATGCCGTAGACGGATAGATCAGCCATCCGGAGATGATCACATTTCGGATCAGATAGGGCACGACGATGAGCAGCGCCGTCAAAACACTGTAAACAATAGGTTTGATCTGCCGTTTTCTGATGAGCATCACGATGGGACAGATGCTCAGGAGCAGGATCACTCCGGCAGAAAGTTTTGTCGTTACACAGTTACAACCGATCATACAGAGAACAATGAACGGAAACGGATCTTCTTCCCGTTTTTCCACCAGTTCAAGATACCAGATGGCGATAAGGAATAACGGAAACATCACCGCATAATCGGAAGAGGGAGATATCATTGCCCGGTAATTCAACGTCGCGTAGTACACTGTTCCCACTCTGGCGAAATCGGACAGCCGAAAATCCGCTTTCCAAAACCTTCCCAGAAAGCCGGTGCACTGAGAGAGGGCAAGAAGTGCCCAAAAACCCTGCAGGGTATGAAGAGATCTTCTGAAGACATATTTCATGCTGTAAAGCGCCGTCAGCGGAAAGAATGAACTGTTATAGGCCGTGTTTCGGATCGCATTTCCCAGTCCCTTGACCACGCCGTATTCTTCAATCCAGCGGATGGCCTGGGCGTGGTACATATCCGTATCCGGAAGGTAAGCACCCACGGAATTACAATATGCGACCATAACAGCTGCCGCTGCGATCACCAGCCACTGCAAAGGTTTTAGCCGGGAAAAGGACTCAAGGAGACTGCTGAAAGCCGCTCCCTTTTCCAGCACCGTACAGACGACCGAAAGCGTTGCAAATAAAAGCAACGCTTCCCATGACACCCTGTAAAACAGGCTGAATAGCTGGGCGAACACACAGGCTGTCACCAGTCCGGCTGCAACATCGACCCCTATTCTTTTTTCCATACCTCCCCGACGCCCGCACCGGTTCAGCAAAAAGAAGCCGATGGGGTATGTTGTCAGGAAGATGATCAACCAGTTGATTCCAACAAATAACATAATATCAGCAGATCTCCGCACCGGAGGAAACCACGGATTCCGGTGTCATAATAGCCAGTCTGCCCTGGGCATCTTCTGCACAGAGAAGCATACCCTCGGACTTTAATCCTGCCATCTCACGCTCGGGCAGGTTCATCAGGACCATTACCTTCTTACCCACCATCTCTTCCGGTGAGTAGAACTGCTTAATGCCGGACAGGATCTGTCTGGTCTGATTACCGATCTTCACCTGAGAGCAAAGCAGTTTCTTGGACTTGGGTACTTCCTTACACTCTAAGATCTCACCTACGCAGAACTGACACTTTGCAAAGTCATCGTAGGTGATGGTTTCTTTATTCTCTACCTGCATCCCCTCTTCCGCAGAAGCCTCCACAGGAGTTCCCTCCAGAGCTGCCTTTGCGGCTGCCGCTTCTTCGGGAGTCATCTTTCCGGCTTTTACCAGGTTCTCTCTGGCCTTTTCCTGATGTGCCAGGAACTCTGTTCTCTGTCTGCTCTGGATCTCAGCGGCCTTTGCAAGGATCTCGTCCTTGTCCAGTCTTGCAAACAGGATCTCGGGAGCATCCGTTACCTTGTTTCCGTTAGGATACAGACCGAAGGTGTTCAGCTGGTCGAAGTCCCGAAGGCTTGTGTTCAGCTGCTTCATGATGCGGTCTGCGGTCTCGGGCAGGAAAGGCGCAAGAAGAGTCGTACCGATGCAGATGCCTTCGATAAGGTTATAGAGCACGGTAGACAGACGGTCTGCCTTTGCCTCGTCCTTTGCAAGAACCCAGGGTTCGGTCTCATCGATGTACTTGTTCAGTCTCTTGAATACAGTAAAGATCTCGGTCAGCGCATCTGCAACACGGATGTTCTCCATGAGTTTTTCCACTTTATCGTAAGCAGAAGTCGCAACCGCCTTTAAGTCCGCATCCATGGTGTCGGTGGCGCCCTTGTCGGCAACAACACCGCCAAAGTACTTATTGGTCATGGAGATGGTACGGTTTACAAGGTTACCGAGAACGTTTGCCAGGTCGGAGTTTACTCTCTCCACCATCAGTTCCCAGGTGATGACGCCATCGTTCTCATAGGGCATCTCGTGAAGAACGAAATATCTCATGGCGTCCACGCCAAAGAGATCGATGATATCGTCCACGTAGATCACGTTGCCCTTACTCTTACTCATCTTCTCACCGCCCTGCAGCAGCCAGGGATGACCGAAGATCTGCTTGGGCAGGGGCTCGCCAAGAGCCATCAGGAAGATAGGCCAGTAAATGGTATGGAAACGGATAATGTCCTTACCGATGAGGTGCAGATCTGCGGGCCAGTTCTTCTTGTACTCCTCGGAGCTGTTTCCTTCTGCGTCGTAACCGATACCGGTGATGTAGTTGGAAAGGGCATCCAGCCACACGTATACAACGTGGTTGGGATCGAAGTCTACGGGAATGCCCCACTTGAAGGAGGATCTGGAAACGCAAAGATCCTGCAGTCCCGGCAGAAGGAAATTGTTCATCATCTCGTTCTTACGGGATACGGGCTGGATAAACTCCGGATGGGAGTTGATGTACTCGATGAGGCGGTCCGCATATTTGCTCATCTTGAAGAAATATGCTTCCTCTTTTTCGGGATGAACCTTTCCGCCGCAGACGGGGCATACGCCGTCCTTTAACTGAGACTGGGTATAAAAAGCCTCACATTCGGTACAGTACATGCCTTCGTATGCACCTTTGTAGATATCGCCCTGATCATAGAGTCTCTTAAAGATCTTCTGGATCTGGCGCTCATGATCCGCATCGGTGGTTCGGATAAAACGGTCATAGGAAGTATTCATCAGATCCCACAGGCGCTTGATCTCGCCGGCGGTCATGTCCACAAACTCCTTGGGGGACATGCCTTCTTCAATGGCTCTTGTCTCTATCTTCTGGCCGTGCTCGTCGCTTCCGGTCTGGAAATGCGTCTCATAGCCGTCTGCTCTCTTATATCTGACAATACTGTCAGCCAGCACGATCTCATAGCAGTTGCCGATATGAGGCTTGCCGGATGTGTAAGCAATGGCTGTGGTTAAATAATACTTTCCTTTGTTCTTCATGTTCCTGAACCTGCTTTCTGTTTGAAAATATCGTTTTGCGTAAAGCATCCTATGTTGTAGCATACCACAAAAATGCGAGAAAAAGAACCTCTGCGCCGTGATAACAGGACGGGTACGGGGTCTTAATCTTCCCCGATATAGTCCCGGTCCCAAAGCATGATCTTCAGCTTTGTGGCCAGTTCCACTGCCGGTTCCGTGAAATACTGGTTTGTCATCACGGCGCCCACCATGCAGCCGTAATAATCCCTCCCGGCATAAGCTTCCTGTACCGCATGGACTCCCACAGGACCGTCATAGCGCTTGCACTGAATGGCATAGGACACTCCGTCCTTCTCCGCCAGAATGTCCGCCCCGAAATCCCTGCTGCCCTTTGTCACTTCCACCTGCAGGAATCCCCGTTCTTTCAGAAGATCCGCGCAGTAGTACTCGAAATCCCTGCCTTCCATCTCTTCGTAGGGATCGTACTCCATACGCCTTCCCCGCCGAAATGCAAGGAATAAGAGCACTGCCAATATGATTATGATGATCACAAGAATAACATCGATCATTAGCGCTTCCTCATCATTCCCGATTTTGTATAAAAAAAGCGACAGGACCGAAACCGATCTTGTCGCCGTTTTCCTCATTTCCGATTACGCATCAATACCCTGCTGTTTGATGTACTCGATCATGTCCCCTACGGTCTCGATCTTTTCCAGTTCTTCGGTATCAAATTCAATGCCATATTCGGATTCGCATTTCATCACAAGTTCAAACAGATCCAGAGAGTCTGCGTTCAAATCCTCTTTGAAGTTGGTTGCCTCCGTAATGTCTTCCGCGTTCACGGTATCTAACTGATCTGCGATAAATGCTGCGATTTTTTCTAACATAGGTTTATTCCTTTCCATCTTTCCTTTTGATCGCCCTTCCGGACGTAAGTTGCATCGAAACACTTGAAAAAAGTATAGAAAATATGGGTTTTCTTGTCAACAAGACCTTTCCGGCCTAACCCTCTTTTTCATTTAAGAGTGCCTGGTAAACATCCCGCTTGCTGATGCCCCGGTCCGTTGCCACGGCCTTCATGGCTGCCTTCCGGTCCATGCCCTGATCCTCATAGAGTTTCATATGATCTTCCAGACTCATGTCCGCCCATTTGGCACGATCCGCTTCCTTTAACTCTTCCCGGGATCTGCCCTCCAGGACAAGAACATACTCCCCTCTGGGCTCATTCTCCTCGTAAAAGGAAAGGGCCTCCTCCAGGGTATAGGATTTTGCTTCTTCAAACTTCTTGGTCAGTTCCCGGCAGATGGTGATCCGCCTGTTTCCCAGCCGGTCTTTGAGCAGTTCCAGTGTCTTGATCAGATGGTGGGGCGCCTCATAAAGGATCATGGTACGGGTTTCCGTTTCCAGTTCCTTTAAGATATCCTCCCGCTCCTTTTTATCCGGGGGCAAAAAGCCTTCAAAACAAAAACGTCTGGTAGGCAGTCCCGACATCGTCAGCGCGGTGATGCAAGCTGCTGGTCCCGGCAGGGAGGTTACAATGATCCCCGCTTCCCGGCACATGGCAACGAGAACTTCTCCCGGATCGGAGATGGCCGGGGTTCCCGCATCGGTGATCAGCGCCACATTCTGTCCCTGGAGCATCTTGTCCACAAGGACCCGTGCCTTATCCACCTTATTGTATTCGTGGTAGGAGGTCATGGGGGTATGGATATCAAAATGCGTCATGAGCTTTAAGCTGTTTCTGGTATCCTCAGCGGCAATGACATCCGCTTCTTTTAAGGTCTCTATGACCCGGGGCGTCATATCTCCCAGGTTACCGATGGGAGTTGCGCAAAGAAATAATTTTCCCGCCATGTTCTCTCCTTTCTTTGTTTAGTATCCGTATACTTCAAGGATCTCCGGCATGTAGACTCCCGGCTCCTGATAAACGATCAGCGGCTTTTCCACCGTCATCCTCGGGTTTCCGCCCCTTACTGCCTCTATAAGGACCATATTGGGTTCTTTATCCACAAAAGGATACACCAGCTGCATCCTCTTTGGTTCCAAATGATGAGCCGATAAAGTCGTCATGATCTCTGCAAGGCGGAAGGGCCTGTGGACGAGATAAAAATGTCCGCCGGTTCGAAGGAGTTTTTCCGTTACCGCAGCGATCTCTTCAAACGTCACCAATACTTCATGTCTTGCGATCATTTTGGCTTCGTTATCCCCCGTCAGTCCGTGCTGTCCGATCATATACGGAGGATTAGAGGTGATGCAATCAAAAGAAGCGGCCTCAAAGATCCGGTCCGCTTCCTTAATATCGCCTTCCACGATGGAGATCTTCTCTTCCAGCCCGTTTAAAACCACGCTTCTTCTGGCCATATCCGCGCTTTCGGGCTGGATCTCCAGACCGATGAGATGTGGGATCTTCGTCTTGGCTTCCATCAGGATGGGGATGATCCCCGTTCCCGTGCCGAGATCAAGGAGCCTTTCTCCTGCCGCCTCCCTTGCAAAGCCGGACAGCAGCACCGCATCCATTCCGAAGCAAAACTTCTTCGAGTTTTGGATGATACCGTATCCGTTTCTTTGCAGGTCGTCGATCCTCTCGCCGTCTTTCAGGGCGATGTTTTTATTCATGCTGTTTTCCGCCTCCGGCGTTTTCCGGGTTTTCGTTCTGGCCTTTATTCTGACGGTTTCTGAAACGACGGTTTCTCTTTTTGCCTTCGTTTTCGGCTTTTACCTCACCGTCCACCTGGGGCTTTCTGTTTCCGGGATTGTCATGGCGTTTTCCACCGCCCTTCTGGCCATCCTGGGCAGGACGTTCCTGCGGCTGCTTCTCCTGGGGCTGCCGCTCCTGAGGCTGTTTGTTTTCAGGTTTTTGTTTGTCCTGTTTCCTGCGTTCTCCGCCCTGGTTATCCTGCTGTTTTTCCGCCTTGGGCTGCTGATCTTCCTTTGCCTTTTTGGGTTTCTTCCTGTGGGTAAAGGTCAGTTCATCCGCACGGTATTCTTTTAATTCTTTCTCGTCATCGATCTCCAAAAGGACTTTTACGGTCTGACGCAGCACGTTGACGGATGCGGCCATACCGCTGTCTCCATCGGGAGTGATCACTTCTTCTCCCACCTTGGGCAGGTGCTTGTTCAGCTCCTCATAAGTCTCTTCCTCGTTATTCAGACAGCACATGAGTCTGCCGCAAACGCCGGAGATCTTGGTGGGATTCAGGGACAGGTTCTGCTCTTTTGCCATCTTGATGGACACGGGAGCAAAATCCGTCAGATAGGAATGACAGCATAATTCTCTGCCGCAAACACCGATACCGCCCAGCACCTTGGTCTCATCTCTGACGCCCACCTGGCGAAGTTCGATCCGGGTCTTAAACACTGCTGCAAGGTCTTTTACGAGATCTCTGAAATCCACTCTGCCGTCTGCGGTAAAGTAAAACAGGATCTTACCGTTATCAAAAGTATATTCCGCATCGATGAGCTTCATGTCCAGCTTGTGGTCGAAGATCATCTGCCGACACTTCTTAAAGGCCTCTTCTTCTTTCTGTTTATTGTCTTCCGCCTGTTCCGTATCCCGCTGCGTCGCAGGTCTGAGCACGGGTTTTAACGGTGCGGTGACTTCCTTATCCGGAACTTCCTTGGGATCACAAACGACTCTGCCGTACTCAATACCGCGGCTGGTTTCCACGATCACATGATCCCCTTTATGGATCTCAAACTGTACGGGATCAAAATAGTAAATCTTTCCCCCGGCTCTGAAATTAACGCCGATAACTCTAGCCAAATCTTATCCTCCGATCAATTCTCCTGAATGGTGATAAACAAAAGCTCCATCACCATCTCAAAATTCACATTGGCGCGCATACGCTTCTTTGCTTTTTCCAGCGCATCCAATATGGTCTCGATCCCTTCGTAGTCGCTCATGTCCGCTGCTTTGCGGATATACTGGACCTCATCTCTGAACACCAGATGATTGGAATCGTTGGTTGCTTTAAACATCAGTACATCTCTGTACCAAATAGACAGCACGTCGATATAGTTCTCCGCATCCATGTTGTAATCATGGAGTTTCCGAACCGCTGCCATCACTTCAGGAAGGGTCATGCTCCGGATGTTTTTCACGAGGCTCAATGCTTCCCTCACGATATTTTCAAAATCTTCACTGCCGGCCAGCAGTCTTGCCTGACCGATATTTCCTCTGGCGAAAGCCACGCAGATATCGGCTTTGTAATCCGGTATCTGAAGTTCTTTCATCAGATAGTCCTTCACCAGCTCATCCTTTACGGGTTTCATGTTCAGAAGGACACATCTGCTCTGGATCGTGGGGAGCAGGGTATCCGTTCCCGTTGTCAGGATCATGATCACCGCATAGATGGGGGGCTCTTCCAGACTCTTTAACAGAGCATTCTGAGCCTGTACGTTCATCTTCTCCCCTTCGTTCATGATAAAGATCTTATAGGGGCCGCTGTAAGGCTTGATACTGAGGGGCTCAACGATCTGGTTTCTTACATCATCCACACCGATGACGTTGGGTTTTTCATGGGTTACCGTGATGAGATCGGGGTGGGTTCCGGCCATGACCTGCTTACAGGATCGGCACACGCCGCAGGGCTCCGCCCCTTCTTTTTCGCACAGCAGGGCCTGAGCAAAGATCCTGGCAACAAATTCTTTTCCGCAGGCTCTTTCCCCCTGAATGATGTAAGCATGAGATATTCTGCTTTGTTTCACCGCTTTCTGCAGATGCTCTT
>JAFUUM010000043.1 GCA_017477805.1 Lachnospiraceae bacterium | reverse complement strand
GATCATCTTCTTCAGAGCTACCAGACCCTTATCGGAAGCGTAGTCGATGTTGGAACCGGTGAAGTTACCGTCGTTATCGGTCTCATAGGTCAGGTTACAACCGGTACCGAAGAAGAAAGCAACCTGATACCAGGAACCCATATCGACGTAGCAGTTTCTGCCTGCAGCTTCGCAATCAGCCAAGATGCCTTCCAGAGTGGAGGGATCGGAGATCACGCTCTTATCATAGTACAGGAAGTAACCGTTATCAGCGGTCATGGGATAAGCATACAGAGTATCACCAACGGTAGCAGCGGTAACGGAACCTGCTGCGTTGTCGTTCTTTACTGCGTCAACGTTCTCGGGAGCAACATCAACCAGTGCACCTGCAGCAACCAGTCTTGCGATCTGGTCCTGAGCGAAACCGTAGATATCAGCACCTGCGGTAACGTCGGTGATCATGTTGCCGGCAGCATCGCCTTCACCACAAGCTTCAACGGTGAAAGTGTAACCGGAGAACTGAGGGTTAGCTTCTACGAATTTGGAGATCTGATCGTTGGTGAAGTCAACAACGTTCTCAGCAACCCAAACTTTGATCTCGCCTGTGCCGTAATCTACGTCAGCAGCGGTAGTCTCAGCGGGAGCTTCCTCTTTCTTCTCTTCAGCGGGCTTCTCTTCCTTCTGCTCGGTAGCAGGAGTATCGTTGCCTGCGGGTGTAGCGGGCTGCTCACCGCAACCAGCCAGCATGGTAGCTGCCATAGTAGCTGCCATCAATACAGAAACAAGTTTCTTTTTCATCTTTTTTCCTCCATTTGATCAGTAACATCGTTTCTTACTGTTCGTCAGCCGCCGGTCTTTTGCATTTCCGCAACCGGTTGCTCACAATTGCAGTGTATTTCAGGTCTATTTTTTTGTCAATCCGTCAGTTTTTACGATAAGGATTTCATTTTATTGTACAAAGTGCACATTTTCGGAACCGTTACCGATAAATGGTCAACAAATAAGCGCAACCGCTTGCTCACGGTTGCGCCCTCGTTAATGCAGTATTTTCAACTATTTTCTGTTCCGTTTCCGGGATCCGAAATTTGAACCTCAAGAAACCGTTTTCCAAACCAACGATCATTTTCCGGAAACGTTACCGAAATTTTTTTTTATTTTTTTTTTAGATTCCACGGAAGGCAAAGGTAAATTCCATATGCTTTTCCGGTTTGATCAAAAATTCCGGATGTGTCTTGGCACCCCAGCTGTCATCCCCGGCGATACCCATCTGGGCAAGTGCGCAGCGGACATAGGTGTGATGAACCTCGGGAAGTTCGTTCCAGTGTCTGGCCTGTTCCAGTTCATGAGGTGTCCAGGGAAGTGCAGACAGGTTCATGTTATCTCCGGTAAAGAGGAGTCCCCGTCCCCGCTTATCCGTTACCAGTCCGTAACGGACACCCATTTTGTTGCCATACTCCTGAGGGGTCAGATACCGGGATCTGGTTTCGGGACTGATCTCCTGATGATAGATCCCCAGCTTTGCCCCCTGGGTTCTATCGGCATAGGTTTCTTCAGGCCCCAGACCGTACCACTCCAGCTGATCCAGGTCCGCATTCAGGGTAAAGATCACGCCGAATTCCGGCATGTCCCCCAGTTTTTTCACCGGGTCATATGACAGCGTGGTGCGCACCGTGCCGTCGCCGTACACATCATACAAAAGCTTACAGCTGCTGATGGGGGTTGTGGGCATTCCATACGTAAAGGAAACAGATACATGGTCTTTTTCCTCTTTTACTTCGGGCATACCGGCGCCCCAGGCTTCTCCACCCTTGTGGCTCACGTACATGCTGGCCAGCTTCCACTGGGCATAACGCTGTACGAAGAGATTTCCGTCATCGTTATTGGTGGGGGCTCTCCAGAAGTTGGGCTTCGGAGCCGCCTCCAGCAGTTCTTTTCCACCGTATTTGTAAGAGATCAGGCCACCTGCGCCATAGGAAAACAGCACTTCAAAATGCTCGCCCACAACACCCAGGTTATAGGTTCCGTGTACGACCTTCAGTTTTCCGCATCTTTGGTCCTCCTCTGACAACGTGTCCGGAAGAGCTCTGAAGAAGGCGGGAGAATTCAGTCCCTTGTTCTTCTCGGATTCTCCATCCTCCACGGTAAACACACCCTGACCAAAGGCAACTTCATGACCTGCTTTTGCCCAAAGGGTATCTTCATGCAAACGTAAGGACAAGGTTACGGCATATTCTCCCGGATCTTCCGGCTCGGCGAAAGGAAGTTTGATCTTCTTCTTGGAAAGAGGTTTGACGGAAACCTTTACAGGCTTCTCCTCCATCACCTTTCCTTCTTTTTCCAGGATCGCAACGGCGTCGTAAACATCCGTGGAAAGGAAGAGATTCTTGTTTCGGACACTTGCCTCGTCAAACTCCGTGATCTCCACGGAAATGTTCTGGTAGTTATACTTTACGGACTGCATCTTCGGAGATTCTTCCCGGTTTTCTCCATAAAGGATACCGTTACCGCTGAATTCGTTATCGGTGGGACGCTCGCCACAGTCTCCGCCGTATGCTGCAAATTCTTTGCCGTATCTGTCTTTTTTCAGGATCACCTGATCCACCCAGTCCCAGATAAAGCCGCCCTGATAGCGGGGTTCCGTATCCGTCAGATCTGTATACTTGTACATGGCACCGCAGGAATTTCCCATGGCATGGGTGTATTCGCAGCAGATAAAGGGCTTCTCTTTATTTTCTTTCAGGAACTGTTTGATCTTTGTTACCGGCGGGTACATCTGGCTTTCCATATCGCTGGAGTCTTTGTAACGGCGGTCATTTACGATGCCTTCATAGTGCACCAGTCTGGTGCGATCCAGCTTATGGAACAGCTTGCTCATGTCATGCAGCACATTTCCGCCAAAAGACTCATTTCCCAGAGACCAGATCAGAATGGCGGGATGGTTCTTGTCCCTCTGATAGCAGGAATTCACACGGTCCAGCATCATGTCACGCCAGTCATCTCTGTCACCGGGCAAAGCCTCGTCGATCCCCCAGGCTTTCCGGGTGATGGGCTCCCACATGCCATGGGTCTCCAGATTATTCTCTGCGATCATGTAAAGTCCGTACTCGTCGCAAAGCTCATACAGGAAGGAAGCATTGGGATAATGAGAGGTACGGATGGCGTTGATGTTGTTCTTCTTCATGGTGATGATGTCCTTCACCACTTCTTCTCTGCGGACCCTTCTGCCCTCCAGAGCACCGAATTCGTGGCGGTTCACACCCTTGAACACGATCCGCTTTCCGTTTAACAACATCAGTCCGTCTTTCATCTCAAAACGGCGGAATCCTACATTCTGAGGGATCACCTCCTGCAGGTTTCCCTTTTCGTCGAACACTTCCAGGGTGCAGGCATACAGGTTGGGAACTTCCGCGCTCCAGAGAGCCGGTTTCTCCACTTCCAGTTTCAGAAGGTTTTCTCCCTTTTTCAGGGTAAATTCCCGTATCGTAAGGCCTGTTTCCCTGTCCTTTCCTGCAACCGCTGCAGGCAGGTTATCCCATCTGCGTTCCAGGGATAAACGCACTTTCCCCTTGGCGGTTGTCTGCAAAGCTACCTCTAGCTCAGCCTTGTCAAAGGTATCATTCAGATCCGTGATCACCCGAAGGTCGCTTACATGTACCTCGGGGATGGCATAGAGGTAAACACTTCTGTAAATACCGGAAAAGCGGTAGAAATCCTGATCCTCACACCAGCTGCCGGAAGTCCATTTGAACACCTGCACTGCCAGCTTGTTTTCCCCTTTTTTCAAAAGAGAAGTAAGTTCAAATTCGGTGGGGGTAAAGCTGTCTTCGCTATACCCCACAAAGGTGCCGTTGAGCCAGAGGGCAAAGCCGCTCTCCACACCCTGGAAAGAGATGAAGATCTTCTTTCCCTGCATATTTTCCGGCACAAAGAAATACTTCACGTAAGAACCTACGGGATTAAAGTCCTCGGGGATCTGACCCGGCTTTATTTCCGCATGACCATCCCAGGGATACTGCACATTCACATACTGAGGGATATCATAGCCTTCCATCTGGATGTGGGCAGGCACCCGGATATCGTCCCAATTATGGCAATCCACCTTCTCCCCTTCAAATCCGGGGATCGTCAGACTGTAGTTTTTGGCATAGGAAAACTTCCAAAGACCATCCAGACTGTAGCGGAAACTGCTTTCTCCCTTTGCTGCTTCTTCCTGGGTTGCAAAGAAAACATGATCGGAATGCGCAGGGATATTTCCCTCTTTGAAAAATCCAGGATCCTTTACTTTGTTATGATCAAATTTTGTCGGCATGTCTTACCTCCATATCTTTACTGTTGCCCTGTCATGATCATTTTGGCGATGCGGACTGCAATGTCCCCTTCCCGCTCCACGATCCTTCGGGCTGTATTAACATCCATCTCCTGCTTACTGCCGGAGATCTCACATCCGGGTGTTCTCCCGGCTTCGTTCCCCATATTTTCAACCGAGTTCATCACGGAAACCGCACGGTTAAGCGAGCGCATCCTTGATATCAGAGCGTGCAGATCCTGTTCCTCGTTAAGTATCGTCTGCCCGTTTTCCGCCTGATGTTCGCAGGTGGCTATGACCTGCATGGCCAATCTTAATTCACCGCCGATGTCTGAGGCTTCCATCAGTAGATCAGGTTTCTTTTGCAGGCATGCTAAGAGGCTTTCCTTTGCTCCCTTCCAGTCCCTTTTTCGAAAATGAAGCGCCAGTTTCTCTTTGGCCTCTTTTGTTTCCGCCTTTTCTCCGATGATGGCGATCCGACACTCGTAGGGCCGAAGTACCCGGGACTGTACATAAACATAAAGCAAAAATTCAGAAAGGAAACCGTAAAGTCTTCTGGTATAACCGTCATATCCCGTCATATCCGTCCGCTTTTCCACCTCAAACAAAATGGAAAAGAGCCATTTACAGTACTCATCATAGACCGGCTTTTTCGCGATCAGGATATTTCCGAAGTAGGTATGGTTTTCTCTGACCAGGCGGGAAAATGTGTCCAGGTCTCCGGGATACAGTTCCCGTATCACCTGCTCACAGCAGATCAGGTCTTTCTGGTGATGATCCACGGAAAACCCATCATAATAGGATCCCGGAAGCTCTAACAGCGATGAGGTGATAACATCGTAGTCTTCATCACATAAGATCCGTCGGATATCTTCTTTTCCGAGATAGGTCTCTCCCATTCCCCCGGCTCTTTTCTTTACCGGATAGCGGCGATAGTGGCAGGTCCCGACGATATCCGAATCCCTGTCATTCTTCCAGATCCAATAAAGGCCTGTCAGTTCGCAAAAAGTCGGATTCTTTTCGGAGATCTGATCCCCTGTATCGTCCCGCAGATACCCAAGGGGTTCATGAAGAGCCGCTCCCACCTGAAGAGGACAAAAGACCGGATCCCCGGGGGCATCAAAACCTATGTGTGTTATCACATAATTTCGTATCAGCATAGCTTCAGTATAGCAAAGTTTTTTCTATGAAAATAGCCCGGACGCACTGGTCCGGGCTATCAGTGTTTTTCCTATGAACCTTGTGGCATCACCTTATTTAAAGGGATTCTCGGTAGGATAAGGTACGCTTGCGGGCTGGTTGTAATTGATGTCCTCCATGGGTACACCGATGTACTTGAATACCTCGAAGAGGGACTTACCATAGTGACCGAATGCAACGGCACCGTGGTGAGGATAATTCTTCTGGATCAGTACGTGACGATAGAAACGTCCCATTTCCTTGATAGCGAATACACCGATACCGCCGAAGGACTTGGTTGCAACGGGAAGTACTTCACCTTCTGCAACATAAGCGCGAAGCTTGTTATCAGCGGTGGACTGGAGACGATAGAAGGTGATATCGCCGGGTGCGATGTCTCCCTCAAGAGTTCCGTTGGTCACTTCGATGGGCAGATTTCTTGCCATGATCTTCTGGTACTTCATCTCGCAGAATGCCAGCTTCTTGGAGCAGGTGTTACCGCAGTGGAAGCCCATGAAGGTATCTTTGTGAGTGTAATCGAACTTGCCCTTGATGGACTCGTTGTACATATCTGCAGGTACGGAGTTGTTGATATCCAGCAGAGTAACGATGTCATCGCTGACACAGGTACCGATGAACTCGGACAGACATCCGTAGATATCTACTTCACAGGATACGGGGATTCCCATACCGGTCAGACGGCTGTTTACATAGCAGGGTACGAAACCAAACTGAGTCTGGAATGCGGGCCAGCACTTACCTGCGATGGCAACATATTTACGATATCCTTTGTGTGCCTCAACCCAGTCAAGCAGAGTCAGCTCGTACTGAGCCAGTTTCTCAAGAACTTCGGGTTTCTTGTTGCCGGCACCCAGTTCTGCCTGCATCTCAGCAACCTTTGCGGGAATTCGGGAATCGCCTGCATGCTTGTTGAATGCTTCGAACAGATCCAGCTCGGAGTTTTCTTCGATCTCAACACCTAAGTTGTAAAGCTGCTTAACGGGGGCGTTGCAGGCCAGGAAATTCATGGGTCTGGGACCGAAGGAAATGATCTTTAAGTTCTGCAGACCATCAACCGCTCTTGCGATGGGAATGAACTCGTGGATCATCTCAGCGCATTCCTCAGCGGTACCAACAGGGTACTCGGGAATGTAAGCACCTACGTTACGAAGTGCCAGGTTGTAGCTTGCGTTCAGCATACCGCAATATGCATCGCCTCTGCCGTCGGACAGATCGTTCTGGCTCTCTTCTGCTGCTGCCACGAACATCTTCGGGCCTTCAAAATGCTTAGCCAGCAGAGTCTCGGAAATCTCGGGACCGAAGTTACCAAGGAATACGCAAAGTGCGTTACATCCTGCCTTCTTAATGTCCTCAAGAGCCTGTACCATGTGAATCTCGCTCTCAACGATGCAGATCGGGCACTCATAGATGTCCTCTTTGCCGTATGCCTTTTCATAAGCTGCAACCAGAGCTTTTCTGCGGTTTACTGCAAGAGACTCGGGGAAGCAGTCACGGCTTACAGCCACGATACCTACTTTTACTTTGGGAATGTTGATCATGTACTTATCCTCCTAAGATAATCGTTACTATTCTTTTTCATGACCGTTTCCACGGCCATGGAATATCCTATTGATACGAAAAGACTTCTTTATCTTTCCATCTTTCTGACATCCAGGTTTTCACCCTTTAATCCCTTAAATGTGGATGCTGCGGTGTTTCCTTCGGGATGTGCGATGAGCCATTTGTTCTTTGCGGTGATGAGCTTATCTTCCAGATCTCCGCCGTGGGTCTCATCAAGGTTTTCGTTGGTTCCCTTGGGGAGCACGATCACAACACGGAAGCCCTTGTCGTCTGCGTTGCAGGGTGCGTAGTGAAGAGTTGTCGCATACAGCTCCACTCCGGTACCTGCAGGACAGAAGAACGCTTCCACTTTGGAAGTATCCAGAGTAAAGTCATCTGCGATCTCCTGCTGAGATGACAATAACAGAATACAGTCGGTCTGTGCAATATCCATTTCGGAAGATCTGTGATATTCCAAAGCATTCAGAAGATAATTGTTACCGTTGCAGTAACCAACCTGGATATCCAGCTCACCGTAACCTACTCTCTGGAGCACTTCTTTTGCGGAAAGAGCTTCCAGTGCGGCATCGGATGCCACATAAACGGTACCGTCCGCAGGGCAGGGAGTTTCTTTCATCTTTTCCAGAAGTTCCGTAAAATCATATCCCTTCAGGACTTTGCCGTATTTTGCAAAGGAAGGATCTGTTACTTTTTGAATTTTCATCATTCTTCTCCTTTTATTCTGACGTGATCACATCGTAGATAGGCTTGCAGGCCGGATAGATCTGTCTGAACTGCTGATACTTCTTTTCGTATTTTGCAGTCAGCTCGGGATCGGGATCGATGGTCTCAACCACTTTCACCAGCTTATCCGCTGCCTCTTCCACGGAAGCAAACTCTCCGCAGGCAACTGCTGCCAGCATGGCCGCACCGTAGCCGGGGCCTTCTTCCGTTTCGATGACATCTACTTTGATACCAAGAATGTTGGCGATCATCTTTTTCCACAGGGGAGATTTTGCACCGCCGCCGCAGATCTTGGTACGCTCTAACTTGATACCGATGCTCTTTGCAACTTCATAGGAATCGCGAAGAGCGAATGCTACACCTTCCAGAACCGCCTGAGTCATGTCCGCACGACTGGTATCCATGGTCATGCCGATAAAGGTTCCTCTGGCATCGGGGTTATTGTGAGGAGATCTTTCACCCATCAGGTAAGGCAGGAAGAATACGTGATTTTCACCCAGCTTATCGATGGCTTTCTGCTCATCCCCGAAGTTCTTGGTCTGCAGGATCTCTTCCATCCACCACTTATTACAGGATGCAGCGCTAAGCATGCAGCCCATCAGATGATAATGTCCGTCTGCGTGGTCAAAGGAGTGGAGTGCGTTATTGCTGTCCACACCAAAGTTGTAAGAGGAAATGAAGATGGTTCCGCTGGTACCAAGAGAGATATTGCACTTATTATCACCAACGGTTCCGGTACCCACAGCTGCCGCCGCGTTATCGCCTGCGCCTGCTGCCACCACAACTCCGCTCTTTAATCCCAGTTCCGCAGTCAGTTCGGCATTCAGCTCGCCGACTTTCTCGTAACTCTGGTACAGTCTCGGAAGCATGTCTTCGGTGATACCGCAAAGGTCACACATCTCTTTGGACCATTTCCGGTTCTTAACGTCCAGGAGCAGCATACCGGATGCATCGGAATAATCCGTGCAGAAAGATCCGGAGAACTTATATGCCAGATAGTCCTTGGGCAGCATGATCTTTTTGATCTTCTTGAAATTCTCGGGCTCATTTTCCTTCACCCAAAGGATCTTGGGTGCCGTGAATCCGGCAAAGGCAATATTGGCCGTGTATTTGGAAAGGGTCTCTTTTCCGATCTCATTGTTCAGGTAATCAACCTGTTTCTGCGTTCTACCGTCATTCCACAAAATAGCGGGACGGATCACCTGATCGTTCTCATCCAGAATAACAAGTCCGTGCATCTGACCGCCGAAGCTGATGCCGGCAACCTGACTCCTGTCCTGTCCCTCCAGTAATTCTTTTAATCCCTCAACACTCTGTTTCCACCAGTCCTCGGGATTCTGCTCAGACCAGCCGGGCTGAGGAAAATACAAGGGGTACTCTTTGGAAACCGTTGCCTTAATCTGACCCTTTTC
The DNA here is from genome assembly GCA_017477805.1 of Lachnospiraceae bacterium. Classification (GTDB taxonomy): domain Bacteria; phylum Bacillota; class Clostridia; order Lachnospirales; family Lachnospiraceae; genus SIG336. The sequence continues at coordinate 5,138 of JAFUUM010000043.1, read as the reverse complement.
GTCCATCAGGATCAGTTTTACGGATGAGGTTCCCAGATCCACACCGATATATAACATCTCTCTGCCTCCTTACGATAGCTTTTGCTCATGGACCGCTCCCATAAGCGTCCAATGTTATCTTAGCCCCCGAAAGCCTACGGAAACCACCCATTTTTTGCTATTTTATCGCTAAAAAAACCGCGTGGCCGCATACCATGCAGGACACAAAAAAGAGACCGGAACCCATCCGATCTCTTTTGCATCTTTTTCCTTTTTTATCCCGCTGTCAGATCCTGGAATAACCGTAGCCGTTAGCCAGTCCATCCACACGGATCCCTTTCTTGCACATCTCACATTCCTCCGGCGGATAACTGCAGTAGGAAGGAACGTCAGCAGAAGAAAAGACCGCATAAACAGGCATGCCCTGATACTTGGTAATGGCGCTGAAAATGGCGCTGACACCCACCACTTTACCGCCGTAGTAATTGATGGAATTTAAGGTGTTGGTCAGGAATTTACCGGTGGTGATACTTCCCATAATAAGGAGCACGTTCTTATCCCGGGCCATAAAAACATTGTTTTCACGGAAGATCAGCTGGCCCGTTGAATCCCTTTCGGGAGAGACCACATACATGGTCTTATGGGTGTTCTTGGAAATGATGCCTCCGAGAGATAGTTCATCCGCCAGGTATGCGCCGATCACTTCCGTGCCGTCCATACAGATGATGGTGTCCACAACCGTGGTGGCATTATAATTCTCCGCCATAGCCTTTGCGATATTGGCCGCATTTTTCTGACGGGTCTTCATGGTGGTCATATCCATATAATGGGAAATATGTGAATTGGGCGTCACAAAGTGTCCCTCGATCACCTTCAGTTCAATGTCCGGAAATCTCTTTGACGCGATTTTTACAGGCTCCTGCATGGTATCCCCCTTCCGCAAACTGTGTTGATATTACCTCTGTCTACGTTAAGTTTAGTATAAATACCAGCATCGGTCAAATTGTTTTCTGACAATTAGGTGATCACCACATCATCCCATCCCATATCCGTTAAGAGCATTTTCAGCCCCATCATTTCTTCTTCCGTGGGGATCCTCATGTTCCGGTATTTCTCCCTTACGCCCATGGGACGGTAAGTAATGAGTTTGTAACGGATCTTTGCGCCCTTTTGAAGATAGGGCAAAAGCATCTCGCCGGCACATCTGACGGTCTCCGTTACATCAAAAAGATCCGGTGCCACAACCGTCCGGATTTCAAAGAGTTTTCCGATCTCTGCCAAATACTTTGCGTTTGCGAGCACGGTCTTATTGCCGGCGCCTGTGGTGTTTAAATGATCCTCTGGGGAAAAGGCCTTGATATCCAGCATCACGGAATCCGTAACCGCCATAAGTTCCGGATCCTTTGAAAAATCATAGCTTCCATTGCTGTCCAGAAAACATGTCAGGGCTTCTTTTTGGGCAATCTCAAAAAGTTCTTTCAAAAACCGGGGATGAAGGCTGCATTCTCCGCCGGAAACGGTGATACCCCGGATGTAGGGTTGCTGCCACCTTACTTCCTTCATCACATCTTCCGCTGTCATTTCACAGATCCTGGGGCTGGCATCATGTTCACAGACCTTGATACAGGTATCACAGGAAACGCACTTTGCAGGATCAAAACGAACCTGTCCCTCCGGAGTCTGGCTTAACGCCCCGGCGGGACAGGTTTTTACGCATTTTCCGCATCCGATACAGAACCGTCTGGTCTCGGGATTGTGGCAGTATCTGCAGTCGAAATTACATCCCTGCAGAAAAATAGCCGTTCTGTTTCCGGGACCATCCACGGAACTGAACCGGATGATCTTGTTCACAGGCGCCGTAACAGCGTCCAATCGGTTATTCATAAGGTATTACCGTATTCTCCTTTGTTGTACCTTTCCGTTATCCGTAGCTCCAAGGCCCAGGGCTGTGGTGTCCTGCAGAACAGCCTGACCGCTGCGGAGTTTCTCGATCTCGGATCGTTTTACAAGATATCCGGTGATACGGATCACATCACTGTCGGATGCATAGAAGGACAGATAGCGCAAATCCTCCTTGAATGCTCCCTTCACGATATCGAGGATGAACTCGGGATTTTTGTGAGCCGTTGTATCAATGGGGAAGATGTCTCCCGTACCGGAGGGGAAGTACTTGTGGAACAGGCTGCAATGACGCAGATGCTCTAAAAGTTCCTCGGGCTCTTCTCCGATGGGAATACGGGTTCCGGGAGATACTTTCAGATCCGATGCGATACCCACCTGGGCATGCAGGAGGAAGTGACCGCCCGTCACCTCACAGTATGGATTGGTGTGAGCGTCATTAAAGGCCTTGATCTGTTCCATGATCTCCACGCCAAGCGCATCGGCTTCTTTATTATGACCGTATCTTCCCGCCTTACCCTCTTTTTCCATCAGGATATTGACGCACTCAGCCATACCCACCATACCGAACATGGCGGTAAAGCGGTCTCTGTGGATAAAGCCTTCTTTTGCAAGGAAGTTATTCTCGAAAAATCCGCTCTCTTCCACTTCGAATTTGATCCTGGCATCCATGTACCGTGCCATGATATCCATCACGTAGGGAAGCTGGTTTTCCTTAAAGTCTTTCAGGTCTTTTGCCCTTTTTGCGATGTTTCCGAGGATCATACGGCAAAGGGTATAAGATCCGCCGCCGAGTTTCAATCCGTTATAGCAGCTGGCGATCACATAATCCTCTCCCAGCTCGGAGGTAAACATCTTATGGTTTGCAAAACTGGGCTTTGCACTCTTTAAGGAAGTCTTTACGGCTTCGATGGCAAAGTCATCATCCGTGATCTCCGGATCGTATTTTAACGTGATATTGGGAACAGCCTGCTCCAGTTCTCTCTCGACTTCCAGGATCAGACGGCCGGCTCTGGTGGGTTCGGGGCCAAGGTTCGCGTGGGAGAAGGAATCCAGGATCGTTCTGTCCACATGGATCAGGAACAGCTTTAAGAGTTTCTTTGCCGTCTCATCATCCACATCCTTCAGATAGGGATCCAGAAGTTTATCCAATGCTCCGACGTATACCGGGAAATTGGTGATACTGGGCACATGCTTATAAAAGATCAGCAGGGAATTGATAGCTTCATAGATATCCTGCGGAGGATCCAGCTGCAGGAATTTTGATCCCTCTTTCATAAATTTCTCGTAATCGGGAATAATATAACGGGGACGCATGGGCGCATGTCCCTCAAAGAGATCGCAGATGCACTGAGTCTCAATGGGCTGGTCCAAAAGTTCCGAAAGGCCTTCCGGAAGATCCAGCACTTCCAAAAGGGAATCGGCTTTGCCCGCCAGGGTGCACACCTTCTGCTCATGGGTCAGGGTTGCGCTTTTTATGGTATCCAGGATCTCCTGTCTTGTATTTTCTACTCGTTCCATGGTAATGGGTTTCATATCTTTTCCTTCTTTCGTGAAAAACGCCTTGGGGGGCTGATGAAAGGATCCCCTTTGTGTACCCTACAGTTTAACCGCTCTTTCACGGAATTTCCATAGGGATCCACATCAAATCGGGATTCTTAATAAAACCTTTATACTTGTATATCTGACTCATGTATTTTTTTCTATACAATTTTCTGACATTTTAGTATAATGTAAGCGGATTTGTTCTTAATTTCTAATGGAGGATTCTATATGGAAAAACGATCTTTAATCAGTGCGTTAAGCGCAGAACAGTACCGAAAATCCAATCGTATCAACTTTGCTGTAGACTCTATTGTCATAGGGATCGCATTTTTGACTGCCGTTGCAACGGGCTTTATGAGCGGCTTTACAATCCCTATCATTGTTGAGATCCTTCTTGATATCGTAGGATATGGTCTTGCCGTTTTCGGGCGTACAGCGTTTGTTGACAAGCGAGAAGGTTCGCTTCTCATTATGGGAGGCCCCACTTTAGTTTACTTTACCATGCTGGTGGTACACACGGAACTGATCTATCTCTTCTGGGGACTCGTGATCATGATCTCCTGTATTGTGTATCAGGATGTTCGTCTCACCATTGCCGGACAGTCCATCATTGTCGTGGGAACAGCTATCATGGCGATCAGACTCGCCCTCAGCGGCGGTATGAGCCAGGCCATCATGATCAGCTTTCTTCTGGTATTTCTTTCCGCAGTTGCCACTTTTGAAACCATCAGACTCCTTCGTCAGTTTTCTTATGATGACATGACCGTGATCACGGATGGAGCAAAAAAACAGGAAGAAGCAAACATTGCCATGGCTGAAGTTGCCGGAAGTATTGCCTCCCTGTTTGACAATGCTCAGGACACTATTTCGGAAGTAAATGATATCCTTTCCACCAATCATGACAGCATGCGTGATATCGCAGGAAGTACCGAAACCAACGCCCAGGCAATCACCGTTCAATCCGAAAAATGTTCCAATATCCAGAGTGAGGTTGACAGCGCCGATCAGAAGAAGCAGCAGATGGTTGTTTCTTCCCGGAATGCACAGGCCACCATCAAAGACGGTCAGAAAGTGATTCGGGATCTGAAACAGCAGACAGCAAACGTTGTGGACGCCAGCCAGGTTACCGTTGCTTCCACCAAAGCAGTTACCGAAAAGGTTTCCGATGTACAGAATATCGTCGGTACCATCCTTTCCATCTCCAAGCAGACCAACCTGCTGGCCCTGAATGCTTCCATCGAAGCAGCCAGAGCCGGTGAAGCCGGTAAAGGCTTCGCGGTCGTTGCTGAAGAGATCCGTCAGTTGTCCGAACAGACCAACGAAGCATCCAACCGCATCACCACCATTATCGGGGAGCTTACTACCGAAGCCGACAAAGCCATGGAAGCCATTGATAAGACTGTTCAGTCCGTTGATGATCAGAACAAACTGATCGACGAGACGGAAGAGAAGTTCACCGTGATCAATGAAAACGTTGACGAGCTCATCGACCGCTTCAACGACATCGGTGAGAGCATGGATGTTATCTCCGCTTCTACCGTGGAGATCAATGACAGCATCTCCAACCTGTCCGCCACCAGTGAAGAAGTTGCTTCCCTCTCTAACGAAGGTGAAACTGCTTCCGCCAAGGCTGTTGAAAAGTTCGCGGAACTCAATGATCTGCTCCGCATGATCTATGACGAAGCACAGAAACTGAAATAGAATATTGCATACAT
>JAFUUM010000002.1 GCA_017477805.1 Lachnospiraceae bacterium | reverse complement strand
CACAGTTTAAAATCTTTCCGTTTCCCATCTCCGGCTCATAAAATATCCGAGTGTAGACGGGAACGATATTTCAGTAACTCTGTCCTAACATCAAAGCATAAAGGACAGCACCTACTGCAAAGCCAAAATAATCCCGTTTTCCCGTTTTCTCAGCAGACAAATAAACAACTGCCAGAAGAAAGGAATAACCAACGCAGACGCTCATGATATACCGGGGCAAAAGGTACGTATAAAACACAGAGAAAAACAGGACCAGCATCACAACGGATCCCAGGCTCATTCCTGTTAGGATCCAGTGCTTTACATTCCGATCGGCCTTCTTTGCTCCGTATGACTCAGCCCCCAAAGATTCCTCATGCCTTCCCTTCCCTCTGACCTTACGCATTATAAGTCGTATTGCTCCAACACAAAGAAACAGAAGGATCAGCCAGTTAAAGTTCAGGAAGAAAAACTGCTTTAATCTCTCCGTGAAGTTCGGTGCCGGAATGACGATTGTGTTGATCTCTCCGCCCACACCTTCATAGGCGCCCCAGCCGTTGGTGAAGAAGAAATAGATGGCAACCCATATCACGCCGGGTAGGATCGAAAGAAGATACTTTTTTGGTCTGATCTCCCGAAGCTTTCCTCCGTGAAAGATCCACTCTGCCAAAAAAGCTCCAAGAAAGAGGCCGGCGTACAAAAAAGCGGCGGTTTCTTTCGTAAACAAAAACGCGATCCCCATCAATGGGGTCAACAGCTCATACTCCTTTAAGAAAGTCAGGAAAAAGAGCACTCCAAAGCAAAGGACTCCATAATCCATAGAAAAGATGGGTCCCTGCCCGAAGAGAAACGGAGAAAACGCAAATACAGCAGAAAACACCGCTGCTTCCAAATACGCATCCTTAAACACTGTCAGCAGACATCTGTAAAAAGCAAACACCGTAAAAGCCCCTGCCAGGACCTGCATCATCAGGTAACCTTCCGGCCCGTCTTCGATAATGAGCCGTCCCATCCCAGTCCACAAAGTGTAAGCAAAGGTTCGATGCCCCATCATAAGATCGTTGATGTTCTTCGTCCATAGATCAAAGTACGCAAACCGGTCATACAGCATCTTCTGGTAAATATACCCATCCGCGACCTGATACTGATGGATCCCCGGAAGGGATAGCACTACAAATGCAATCAGAACAAGGCTGATCAACCAGTGACGTTTCATCACGCTCCCAAAGTACCCGGGAACGCTTCCAACGCCAATCTCTCTAAACTGATAAAAGATCAATACTCCTACTGCCAGCGTCAGCACGCCAATGAGCCCCAGCAGTTTTCCATGGCTGTAACGTTGCCAGATCAGACCGTTTCTCGTCATGGCAACAAAAAAGAAAACTCCTAATGCCCCCAGGACGATCAGTTCCGTTCGCCTCCTTGTTTCCAATGATCTGCTCAAAAACGAGGCAAGCAGGTAATCCGCAACAAGGGCCGCAAAGCAGATCTTCCAGGCTTTAACGGAATATACACCGCAAAAGAGGCCGCAAACGATCAGCGGGGCGAGAAAGATATATGAAATTTTCGCGAGCTTTCCGAGCCCGGTTACGTTGATACGTTCATTCATCGTTCTTGCTGCAATCCCCAAATTACTTTCCGATCAGAATACGGAGATACGGTGTCAGAGAGTGCCAAAGTGCCTTACCTAGTCCAAAGTTCTTCAGAAGAAAATGAAACCAGGGTCCAAAAGGTGCTCCCTTCGGAGACTCTTTCTTTCGGAACCGCTCCATTCTTGAAAGGCTCCTATCTGCCCATGTACCGGTTATCGGATTGTCCGGGCAGGTTCCTGCGTAAAAAGGTAGTACATCTATAATGCAACCCATCTTTCGTAACTGCAGCCCATAATCAAAATCCCCAAGGCTATGAATATAGGCTGGGTCTATATTGTGTGCTTTTTGAAAGATCCGTTCCGGGATCACAACAAAATTCGCATTAAAGGTATCACAGAAATGTTCCTTTTCTTCCGGTCCGATCATATCGTAGTGAATGCTTCTTCCGCGGTATCTCGTTCCTCCGTAGGAAAAGTTCCCTTCTTCATCCCTCATAGGACCTACATATACCCTATCATTTGATAATTCCAAAACTCTATCCAATATGCCGATATCAAATGCCACATCATCATTTAACAGGATCACCCTGCTCTCGGGATCTCCCTGCCGTCCGTTTGCTCCGATCTGAGCGACCCTTTCTTTGGCTCGCTCAATTCCCAGTCTCATTCCTCCGGAATAAAAAAGATTACCATCTCCCCGGATCACTTCGAGAGTAGCATTTTTATCCGATAGGCTTCCAAAATACTCTTTCAAGGCTTCTTCCGTACCATCAGTACTTCCATCATCCACCACGATAAAATGCACCCTGTCACGGATCGAATTTCCCTCGATCAGACTTTTCACGCAACGTATGGTTTTCTCTTTTCTGTTAAAGCATGTAAAAATCAATGTGATCATACGTCCGTACTCCATTTCATAATGTGACATCTTCCTAAAAGTATATTATACTTTTGGCGTAAAGTTAACTTACCCATAATAGTATAGAAATACAAAAGGATTTGTCATGAAAGAATTCATCCGTCATTTTCGGACTCACTTTGTTCATTATCTTATTTTTTCCATTGTTGTTTTTTTTGTGCTCTTTAGTCACGTCTACAGCGATTTTCTGGCTACGCAAAGGCATGGTATCACATTTTGGACTGCACTGTTTGATGGACACCCTCTGAGATTCTATGAGTATTGTATGCCCGGAGGTCCCGGATATCACTATGGTGGGGGCGTAGTATCGCAGGGCGAAGCTTCCTGCGCCTATGACTTCACTTTCTATCTCTTTTTCGCCATATGGAATTTCCCGCTCTGGTTGATTGAACAGTTTTTTCACATCAACACCCAGGCCTACATTCCCTTCATCGTTTGGGGAAAGCTTATGATGCTGGCGGCACTTCTTGGCTGTGGAAGTCTGTTCGTGCGTTGCTATCACCTGCTGATGGAAGAAAAGGCGCATCCCGACGAGTCTCAACAAAGCAGTCTGTGGTTGGATGACAGCGGACTTTACCTGATGCTGATCTCATCCCTCTTTTTTACTGCCTATTCTCTTACAAGCGCAAACTATGATATTTTAAATACTTTCTTTATGTTACTCGGTCTATATCTGTTTATGAAAAACAGACGATGGGGTTTCATTGCTGCTTTCGCTGTATCAGCCTCGCTAAAATACTTTGGTATCCTGCTCTTTGTTCCGTTACTTCTCCTGAAGGAGAAAAACGTCCTTAAGATCCTGCGTGATACCGTTTTGATGCTAAGTCTTTCCGTCTTGGAAAAAATCATTTTCACCACCTCTTCCGTTTCTTCCTTGCAGGAAACCAGCGGTGGCTATTTCCTTGGGCTGGTTCAAAACGCTTCCTTGGGTGGCACAATTTCCTTCTTGGGGATTGGAAACGTTTCGCTGTTTTTCATCCTTATTGCCGGAATTTGCTTATACGCCTATGCTACTCCAAAGGAAAACGTGTCCGCTCAACAGGCCGTGTATATTTCCGCTGCATGCTGGATCGCCTTTTGCTTCTTTATCCCCTTAAATCCCTACTGGATGGTGCTTGTCACTCCCTTCCTTCTGCTTGTTGCTTTGACAGGCAGTGATAGACCTGGGCTGTTGTTACTTTTGGAACTGATCTTTACCGTAACCTTTTATCTTGCCTACTCCATCAAGGTTCCTCACGTAATTTCCGGCTACAACTGTCTTGGGATGCTACTCTATTACCTGCTGACTGTTCCCATCCTGGGGGGAAACTGGTAAGCGGTTATGGACTTGGTGATCTGCTGGGGCGTGCTAACGATCTCTTTCCCTTTATCACCTATCTGAATTCCACTGCACTCCTCTGTGCCCTGGGTATCCTTTGGATTGCTCATCCCGGAAAGAAAACTACTGATGAGAGTAAAGGTGACATTTCTCTTCACCTTGTGGGTAATGCCCGTTTTGCCGTCAACCTTTTCCTGACAATACTTCCGTTGCTGTTATACAGCGCCCAGATCATTCTATACCACCGTCTGACCGGCAAATAAAAGGATTATGACATAGCAATGAACCTTAAGAAGACCATTTATCGCGTCAACCGAAAAATACAGCGGATGTATCTGGACCGAAAGCGTTCCGATTTGGAGAAGCACTCCGCCGCTCATACTGCAAAGATCAAGTCTGGTGATTATTATATTATCCGTCGCCCGGTTCCTTGGGCCGGCTTCTTTTCCAATTATCAGTATGTTCTCGGGCATATTCTGTGCGCTATCGAACAAGATCTGATCCCGGTGGTTGACATGCAGGACTATCCTACCCTCTATAATGAACCCAGAGGCTATCACGGCATCAAGAACGCCTGGAACTATTACTTTGAAGACCCTGTCGAAGTATCCTTGGATAAAGCTGTACAGTCCGGAAATTTTATTTTATGTGAGCCAACCTACCTTCCACAGTCCGAACGATACTGCGGAGAATATGGTTTCCCTACCCCGGACGCTGTATCTTACTATGCTCCCATCATAGAAAAATACCTTCGGTTTACTCCGCAAATCAAAGAGCAACTGGAAGAAACCGCCAAAAGGTTCGATGGATATTCCTTCGTGATCGGTGTACATTACCGCGGAACAGATATGCGGGCAGGCACCTATTCCGATCATCCGGTTACCCATATCTTGAATGAATACATTGATAACGTAGAACGAGTATTAGATCAGCACCCTGATGCAGTGATCTATCTCGCAACAGATGAGGAAGCAGCTGTCACAACCTTTTCTAACCATTTTGGTAATATAGTACTTTCGCAAAACGCCTTTCGTTCAGCCGCTTCCAACAGCACTCAAGATGGCATACACTTTCAGGAAAACAACAGGCCTCACCACCGTTACCAGATGGGCCTTGAGGTGTTAACAGATGCCTGGATACTATCCAAATGCAGTGCTCTGATCTGCGGGCTCTCCAACGTTGCCGGGGCCGCTGTATTATGGAATCAAAACAACTATCAGGAAATAAAGGTGATACGATAATATGATCCGTGAAGTATTGACAAAACTTTTTCAGATTTTTCCGAAGTCCGAGAAAAGACAATTCATAGGGCTCTTTTTCCTGCTGTTTATCGGCTCCCTTTTCGAACTCATCGGAGTTTCTGTCATCCTGCCCCTGATCCAGGCGTTGTTGACCCCGGATGCCTTGATGGAGAATAAGTACACCCAGAAATTCATGAAAGCCCTTGGGCTCAACTCTTCCAACGAACTTCTTGTCGCCATCATCCTTGGCGTCATTCTTCTCTACGTGATCAAGAACGCTTATCTCCTGCTCATGACGTATGCGCAGTATCAGATCATCTGGCACAACGAGATCAAAATGGAATTACGTCTTTTTGACGTATTCATCCACAAACCTTATTCGTTCCATACAGCCACCAACACCTCAGAGATCCAGCGTACGATCCTGTCCGATACAGGCAATGTGTTTTCCGCCTTGGAAAATACCTTTTTGCTGATCAGTGATATTATCACCGTGATCTTCCTTGCCATTCTTTTATTCGTAACCAATTCGGTGATCACGCTGGCTGCAGTCGTGCTCCTAGGCCTCTATATTGTCCTCTATCTGAAGATTTTTCGAAACCGGCTCTATCAATACGGGCAGATTGGGCAGGAATATGGTGGCATGTCCGTACAGGTGATTCAGCAGGCCTTTCAGGGTATCAAAGAGGTCAAAGTATACCACAGTGAAGAATTCCTGCTAAAGGATTACCGTCACATACGCGGGCGCCAGATCAGCATGATAAAGCGGAGTAAATTCGTATCCAACACCCCCAAGTATTTTTTGGAAACCTTTTGTATCGCCGGTATCATGTTACCGCTGTTATACGAGATCTATGCCGGACATGACTTAACAACTCTGGTTTCACAGATTGCTGTCTTTGCTGCTGCGGCCTATAAGCTGATTCCCCAGATCAATCGAATCAATGCGGAACTATCAGGGATCATTAACAGCAAGGCATCTGTGGATCTCGTCCATCAGATGATCAACGTCTCAGAGGGCACGGGTTCGAATCCCGTATGGCTCGCCGAAGAAAAATCCGGAAGTGCAGAAAACGCCGAGCGAGGAAATAACTCCGGCAGTATCCGTGTCAGTAATCTTTCTTTCCACTTCGATGATGATCCAAAGTTGATCCTGAAAGAGGTTAATCTCGAAATTCCCGCCGGCCGCTCAGTTGCATTTGTCGGCGCTTCCGGTTCAGGAAAGACAACTCTGGCGGATCTGATCCTGTCCATCCGAACTCCTGTTTCCGGCTCTATTTCTTATTCCGGAACAGACCTTCGTTACCTGGGTTCAGAATGGTACAAGCATATCGGCTACATCCCCCAGAGCATTTATTTAAGCGATGATACAATCCGAAACAACATCCTCTTTGGGCGTCACGATTTTAATGATGAAGCCATCTGGACTGCGTTGGAAAAAGCCCAGCTGGCCGATTTCGTCCGCAAATCCGAAAAAGGTCTGGATACCAAAGTTGGCGAAGGCGGAGCCCGGATTTCCGGTGGGCAAAGACAACGTATCGGTATCGCCCGAGCCCTCCTCAATGACCCTGAGATCCTTGTTCTCGACGAAGCAACTTCCGCGCTTGATAACGACACCGAAAAGGCCGTAATGGAAGCCATTGACCAGTTTAAGGGCCAGAAAACTCTGATCATTATCGCCCATAGGCTGAGTACCATAGAGAATTGCGATGAAGTTTACGAAGTAAAAAACGGAAACCTGTGTTTGAAAGGAAAATAGACAACAATGTCTGAACGTAAGAAAGAAATACTAGGATATTCGATTCTATTCATTTTCTGCGCTGTTTTGATCCATATTACCAATCTCTATACTCTTCGTGGTTTTATCAAATACGGTGATTCCTATAATGAGTATTATCCGGTTTTTATCTACATAGGAAAGTATATTCGTAGCTTGCCTTCCGCGCTGTTTCACGGAAAGCTTCCCGTATATGACTTCACTGCCGGCTTCGGGGAAAATGTCTTTGAAGCAATGAATTGGCTGGGCTTTGGGGATCCTTTCAATTTTATATCCGTCTTTTTTCCTGTCCGATACTCTGCAGTCGGGTACACTCTTGCCCAGCTCCTGCGCATCTACTTTGCAGGTTTGGTTTTCATGCTTTGGACTCGCAGAAGGCAGGCAAGCCTTCTTCCGGCAGTTATCGGATCTCTTTTTTATGCATTCTCCATGTATACGGCATTGTTCGGACTTAACTTTCCGACCTTCATGACAGCATTAACAACTTTACCTCTTTTGGCGTTAGGCGTTGATCAACTGCTTTCTTCCGGGCGAAGGATATCCTTTTATCTGGTCTTTGGAATGGCTCTTCAGGGGCTTTGCGGTTTTTACTGGATCTATATGGATTCCCTGTTCTTTTTGCTGTATATTCCGCTTTCCGCTCTTTTAGAAAGGAAACTCTCCATCCCTGTTTTTTTTAAACGTTTTTTCAGCATCTTTTTAAACTACCTCATGGGATTGGCATTGTCCGCAGCTTTCTTTTTGCCATGCATACATGCCTTTTTCTCTTCTAACAGAACGGATGCTGTCGCATTTTCATTGGGTGATTATCTGAACCTGTACTCCCTGGAAGAGTACATCGTTAAACTCGATTCGCTTCTTACGCCTCACGGCACCTATGCAGATGGGCTGTATTTAGGAATCGGTTTTCTCTTCTGTCTGATCATCCTTTTGGGGCCGGATAAAGAATATCGCTTTTGGAAGCTGTTGTCCGCTATTGTCTTCATTGGATATCTTCTGCCCGGTTTTGGGAGGATCATGAATTGCTTTGCCTATCCCGCTGAACGCTGGATTTATTTGTTATACTTTGTTTTCGCACAGGTGATCGTACTGGGGCTAGATTACATCAATACCGTAACGCCAATTTCCAAGATACTTTTTTCCCTTTGCTTCCCGGTTTGGCTCCTACTTGCCTTCAAAACGCATCAGTTAAGTGATATCTCATTTACGATCCGTTTTGCTTTTATTTCACTGCTTTGGATAGGATTCTTGGTTGCTCTCTTTTGCATTCGTGATTTTAACAGCAGAAGAACCCAGCGGTTCTTTTGCTTATGTACACTTTTGTTTTATCTTTTCGGCCAGATGGCATATTTTTATCCCAAACAGATTTTCGGTTTAAACCACTTCTCCACCTTTCGCATGAACGGAGTCTATAACTCCCTTCTTTCAGACAATAGCCGATTTGTGAAACATTCCACAAAAGATACGGAAGAAGGGGTATTTCGAACGGATTTAACCGGAGAGTGCCTTGACGTTTCACTGATTACAGGAACCAACAGTACTTCTTCGTACTACTCAGCACATAATACTGCCGTCTACTCTTTTTTCCGAACATTTGGCTTTTCATCTTCTTTAGTTGGCGGATCAGTAAGTATGTCTGGTCTCGATGGGCGGCTTCCGGCAGAAATGCTTTTTTCAGTCAGATCATATGCTGATCCGGTATATCATGAGGCTGTAAAGGAGAATCCGTATTATCTACCGTTAGGCTTTACCTATGACAGTTATCTGCCCATGAGCGCTTTAAAAGATATGGATCTGACTGATGCCAATGCTCTGCTTCCGGATGTTGTCTTTTTGGAAGATAAAAACCTCCCAGCAACGGTACCGTCCTATAATGGCACCTTTTCTCGTGCTGAACAGGTAGAATTAAAGATTGATTTCGGTAACATCACCAAAGACGGAAATACGATCTGCAGCGAGGGCGATCAAGTCTTAACCCTCACACCGTTATCCGACTTTAACTTTGATCCCGCGCAGGAATACTATCTTGTTTTGGAAGGGCTTAACACCCTTTCCGATATTCGCATTGTCACGATCGGTTCAAAGCAGCTCCGCCTGGTCCCCGATGGTGCAACTGCGTCCTATGCCGGCGACTGCATGGTAAAGATTGCCAGTTCAGATGTATTCGATGCTAACACCCCGTTAACCATTACTTTACAGGGCGGACTTTACTCCCTTTCGGATATCAGGCTCTATTCAGTCAACACCGAGCATTACAAAGAAGCCTATGAGTACCGAAGCAGGTATACTCTGCAGAATTTGGAATTTGGTGTCAACACTGTCTCCGGAACGATTTCAATCCCTTCGTCACAGATCCTGTTTATGAGCATTCCCTATGATCCGTTTTGGAACTGTACCATAGATAATCAAAAAGCCACCATCCTCAAAGCGGACAATGGCTTTTGTGCTGTGGTTCTCCCCGCGGGAGACCACGAAATATGCTTTTCTTATTCCTCCCCGATTAATACTGCAGGCTTGTTAATTTCAGGGAGCAACATAGTCCTCCTGCTCCTAATCATAATCCGTCGTAAGGTCAGGTCTCATCCTCAAAATTGATACGCCGTTCCTCGACCACAATAGGGCGATGGATAGTCCTACTGTTGATGTTCAGGATGTACTCGCCCATCAGTCCCATAAATGCCAGCTGGATAGCCCCCAATAGGAACACACCAATGACCATGGGGGCCGAACCGGCATTGAAATCATTCCAATGGGTAAGTTTCAATATCAGGTAAACAATAGCGACGATCACATCCACCAAGCCGATGAAAAAACCAAGGAAGGTCATAAGTCTGAGCCCTACTTTGGTATAGGATGTGAAACTCAGCATAGCTGCATCATAAAGGGTATAGAAATTATTATGGGTTTTTCCGGCCCGTCTCTGCGGTTGCTCGTATTCTACCACTTTGAGATTAAAACCTTCCCCGTATTCCGCAACAATACCGCGGATAAAAGGCAGGGGATCATCCAGTTCTCTCAGCAGTTTCACAAAGGACTTGTCATACAAGCCAAATCCCGTGAAATGTTCAATCATCTTCACAGAGGACATCCCTTTGATCAGTTTGTAGTAGATCGAGCGCAGGAAGTAAATAAACCCGTTCTCCTTACTGGAAGACTTCACACCGCTAACGATCCTGTGTCCCTTTTCCCACTCGTGTACGAATACCGGGATCATTTCCACCGGATCCTGAAAATCCGCACATACGGGGATAACGCAGTCGCCATCCAAAGAGCAGATCCCATGGAATGGGGAATTGAACTGTCCAAAATTAGTTACATTGAAAATCGCCTTAAAATGTTTATCTTTCTTACACTGTTCTTCGATCAGATCCCTGGTTCTGTCCGTCGATGCGTTATCTACATAGCAGACCTCGTAATCATATTCCGGAAGAGATGATTCGATCTCGCGGCACACGGCATCGCCGATCTGCACAATGTTCTCTTCTTCATTAAAACAGGGTATCATGATACTGATCTTTTTCCCCACTGATCTATTCCTCCAATTCCCCGGGTAGGGGTGTGATGTACAAATTCTTCTTTAATTCTTCTCTAGGCAGGAACGGTGCCAGATCCTCCAGCGGTGCGCTGTATAAGGATCCATCTGCCTTCCTTGACGCAGAGTTCTTCGGTTCAAACAGCTGCACTGTGGAAACAAAGATCTCGCAAAGGACAGGACCTGCTTCATCCTTAAGACACTTCTCGATCACTTCATCCGCTTCTCCGTTATTCCCTATCTTATAATAGGGTACTCCAAACGCATCTGCGATCTTATGGAAATCCGGGAAGCTTAAATCTCCGCTTTCGGGTCCGATACCAACGTGACAATGTTCCGAAAAGAGATTATTCTGCGTCTGTCTGATAGAGTGATATCCCTGATTATTGATCATAAAGATCTTCACAGGTAACTGATTGGTCACTACCGTCTGTAATTCCTGCAGGTTCATCATGATACTGCCATCACCCTCGAGGCAGATCACCGTTTTATCTTCATTCGCTTTGCAAGCCCCGATCGCTGCCGGCAAACCGTATCCCATGCTGGCCACAGCATTATTGTTGAGGAAGCGGCAGTCCTTTCGGATAAACCAGCTCTGATGACCGGCCACACAACACGTTCCGTTACTGGTCACCGTAACGCTTCTTTCCGGAAGAGCTCTGCTGATCGCATCAAAAACAGCATACGCGTTGGCGAAACCGCTGTTATCCTTTCTGTGACGTTCCAAAACGACAGGGTAATCTTTCTTCCAATCAGCGCAGATCCGACGCCATTCCTGAGGGGCCGATACCGGACCGCACTCATGGACTTTTTCAGCCAGCTTATTCAAGAAAACACCTGCATCACCGCAGATTGCCAGATCCACATGAAGAGTCGGTTTACGTAGTTCTGCGGGATCGATATCCACCATGATCACCTTGGCTTCTCTCGCCCACGCTTTCCAGTTATAACCAAGGGAACGAATAGACAGCCTGTTTCCGATCGCAAGGATCAGGTCTGCATTCTGTACCGCAAAGTTACCGGGCCTTTCTCCCATATTTCCGGCTCTTCCAACATAAAGAGGATGCTCCGTAGGAATGAGATCAATACAATCCCAATAGGTACACACCGGAACCTCAACCTTATTCAAGACATCCAGGAATTGATCTGCCGCTCCGGCTAATCGAATTCCATTTCCTGCATAGATCACAGGTCTTTGAGCGGCTTGAAGCATCTCAAGTACCCGTTCAATCTGCTCATCCTCAATGGCTTTCAGCTCGGCTAATGATGCCAGATCGTTTTTCTGTTCTTCAGAGCCTTCGTAAGCCCGAAGTT
>JAFUUM010000042.1 GCA_017477805.1 Lachnospiraceae bacterium | reverse complement strand
TCCCCATCACCGCAAGAGTTGACTCCAGAACCAACGCAAGACCCGGCGACTCCATCAAGTTCGCTCTGGATCTGGAGAAGATCCACGTATTCGACAAAGAGACCGAGAAGACCATCACCAACTAGTCTGTATCGACTTCATAAGAATGCTGACAGGCACGGAGAGATCCGTGCCTGTTTTATGTAGTACTACCGGCCGCCGTGCTTTTATGAGCGGACGTGTACAACCTGTAAAAAGTGAAGCACATTCGCGTGTGACTTGCGAAATGCAGGTTTCTATGATATGATTTCGTTTCGGAGCGACTGTAGTGGGCGCTTCGTTGTAGCAGCCCTGTCGGAACGACGTTGGGTCTTGCGCGATGAGAATCTACGAACCGTGTCAGGTTGGGAACAAAGCAGCACTAAGTAGAACCTTTCATGCGCCGCAAGGGTGCCTGGCGAAGAACCGGCAGGTAGCGTGCAGCGAGGCGCCGACTGCAGTCGCTTTTTGCAGCATGTAGTGAGAAAAACGTAGCACGAGGCCTGCAAGCGATTGCCGTGTTTCCATGGGAGAGGAAAAACAAATGACACCGGAGATTATCCAAAACTGCATGAAGTCCTGTGACCTGTGCCGGCGGCACTGCAGGGTAGACCGGACAGCGGGCCAAAGGGGATTTTGCGCCCAAAGCGATGTCCTCCGTGCGGCCAGAGCAGCTCTCCATGAATGGGAAGAACCCTGTATTTCCGGAAAGACCGGATCCGGTGCCGTATTCTTCAGCGGATGTTCCATGGGCTGCGTGTTCTGTCAGAACCGGGAGATTGCCCTGGGAAAACAGGGGAAAGAGATCAGTACCGAGAGATTGAGTGAGATCTTTTTGATGCTGCAGGATCAGGGTGCGGTAAATATCAACCTGGTGACCCCGACCCATTTTGTGCCCCAGATTGTTTACGCTCTGGAACAGGCCAAAAAGAAGGGTATGAACCTTCCCGTGGTCTATAACACCGGAAATTATGAGACGTTAGAGACTCTGCGGATGCTGGATGGTCTGGTGGATGTTTATCTTCCGGATCTCAAATATTGCGCCCCCGAGGTTTCCTACCGGTATGCGAAGACAAGGGACTATTTTGAAGCCGCCTGTGAAAACTTAAATGAGATGGTCAGGCAGGTGGGAGCCCCCGTATTTATGGATGAAAACGGAACTGTGATCGAGGCATCATCCGATGAAGAAGATGCAGTAGAGGCATCCGAAGAAGGACTGATGAAAAAGGGTGTGCTGGTCCGGCACCTGCTCCTGCCGGGACAGACGGAAGACAGTCTGAAGATCCTCCGGTATCTCCATGACACCTTTGGAGAGAAGATCTGGATCAGTCTTATGAATCAATATACTCCCGTTGGTAAGCCTGCTTATCCGGAACTGGGAAGAAAGCTGACCGAACGGGAGTATGATATCGTGATCGACCACGCCATTTCGCTTGGCATGGAAAATGTGTTTATACAGGAAGGGGATGTTGCCGAAGAAAGCTTTATCCCGTCCTTTGATTTCACAGGCCTTCTGTAACGCGGAAGGCTTTTTTTATTTGCTCTTTTTATCCAGGTAATTCATGTAATTACCAACCATCAGGGCGATCTTTAAGGTCATGGCATCATCGAAGGTGCGGATGTCCAGCCCGGTGGCTTTCTGGAGTTTTTCAATACGGTATACGAGGGTGTTTCTGTGGATAAAGAGCTGTCTGGATGTCTCGGACACGTTCAGACTGTTTTCGAAGAACTTGTTGACGGTGTTCAGGGTTTCTTCATCCAGCTCGGAGGGGATCTTGTTTCCACCAAAGATTTCCTGGATAAACATTCTGCAGAGGCTTACGGGAAGCTGATAGATCAGTCTTCCGATACCCAGGGACTCGTAGGAAACAACGGGCTTATCCGCGTAGAAGATCCGTCCAACTTCCAGAGCCATAGTTGCCTCTTTATAGGATTTGGAAACGTCCTTTAAGTCCCCTACAACGTTACCGAAGGCGATGCGGACATTGACCATGGCTTCCGCCCCAACGGTATCCACGATGGAACGGGCGATGGCGTAGCAGTTATCCGTAGAGGGATCTTCCTCCAGATTTTTGATGAGGATCAGGCTGCCCTCGTCCACAGAGGTAATGTAATCGCCATTCTGGGAAGAGAACATGCTGCGCAGCAGTTCTTCCACGGTCTCATCCTGGGACAGGGTCTCGATGAGGAAAACAACCCGCTTTGCTTCTTCCTGGATATGGAGCTTTTTGGCACGGTTGTAAACGTCCACCAAAAGCAGGTTATCGAGGATCAGGTTCTGGAAGAAATTGTTGCGGTCAAAGCGCTCTCTGTAAGCAAGGGCAAGCTCCTGTAAGTGGGATGCTGCGATCTTACCGATCATGTAGGAGTCGTCGCTTAAGGATCTTGCATCAACAACATACTGCACTTCTTCATCTTCCATCACTTTTAAGAGATGATGCTCTCCGATCACCTGGGAATCCGCAGGAGAGGAAGAAAACTCCGAGATCATATGGGGATCCATTTCCGCCGTGTCAAAGGTGGCGGCGATCACGTTCCCTCTGGGTTCGAAGATACCGAGGTCGATCTTGGTGATGTTTTTCAGATCGGTAATGCTCTGAAGGATCGTTTGATTGGAAATCATAGTTTTTCCCCCTCTTTCAAAATCTTGTTCCGTATTCTGAGATCATGAAAAAATTCTTTTAATACCTGACTGCATTCTTCTTCCAGCACGCCCCGTGTTACTTCGGCCTGGTGATTGAATGCAGGTTCTTCCAAAATGTTGAAGATGGATCCGGCGCAGCCGGCTTTGGGATTCATGGCACCGATGACTACCCGGGGGATCCGGGCCTGGATAATGGCGCCGGCACACATCTGACAGGGCTCTAAGGTTACATACAGGGTGCAGTCCTCGAGTCTCCAGTCACCGATGATCCTGGTGGCCTTTTTGATGGCTGTGATCTCGGCATGAGCCAGGGTGCTCTTGTCGGTATTGCGCCTGTTATACCCTCGCCCGATGACCTTGCCCTCGTAAACGATGACACAGCCGATGGGGACTTCCCCAAGGGCCGCTGCCTTCCGGGCCTGAGTCAGAGCCTGACGCATGTATCTGATATCTTCATCCATCAATCTTTCCTCCAGGTGGAAGGAATAAAGAGCAGGAGCATGGGGAATAATTCCAGTCTTCCCGCCAGCATATCCAGGATCAGAACGATCTTACTGGGGATGGAGAAGAAACTGTAGTTGCAGGCAGGTCCAACCAGCGAAAAGCCGGGACCGATGTTATTCAGGGAAGCCGCAATGGCGGTAAAGTTCGTGGTAAAGTCGTGATTGTCCAGGCTGACCACCAGCAGGGAAAGGAAAAAGATCACAACATAGATGGAAACAAATACGTTGGTGGATCTCATGACCTCGTGCTTTACCGTGGTCTTGTCCATACGGATCACTTTCACAAGACGGGGATGGATCAGGATCCCGACTTCCTTACGGAAGGATTTCATCAAAAGTACGAAACGGGAAACCTTGATACCGCCGCCGGTACTGCCGGCGCAGGCACCGATGAACATCAGGCATACCAGGATCGTTTTGGATAACTGGGGCCAGATCTCATAATCGAGGGTGGAATGCCCGGTGGTGGTGATAATGGATGCGACCTGGAAAAAGGCGTGGTGAAGAGCATTTTTCACTCCGCCCATGATGCCTGCTGTATTCCAGGTGATAAGGCCTACAGAGGCAAAAATGATGAGCAGATACCAGCGGACTTCGTCCAGACGAAAGGCTTCCTTCCATTTTTTGGAGATCAGCAGGAAATAAGCACTGTAATTGATACCGCTGAGGATCATAAATACGGTGATGATGGACTGCTGAACGGAAGTCAGGGAACCGCAGGAATCATTGGTGATACCGAAACCGCCGGTGCCGACGCTGCCGAAGGTCATACACAGGCTGTCAAAAAGAGGCAGCCCGGAGATCAGTAAAAGGATCGCCAGGGTGGCGGTGATAAACAGATAAGTCAGATACAGGAAACGGGCCGTATCTTTTACGTGAGGGACCAGACGGTCCACGGTGGGTCCCGGGCTCTCTGCCTTCATCAGGTCCATGGTGGATCCGCCCAGCATGGGAAGGAAAGCCACCATAAACACAAATACGCCCATACCGCCGATCCAGTGGGAGAAACTTCTCCAGAAAAGACCGGAATGGGTAAGGACTTCAACGTCGGATAAGATGCTGGCTCCGGTGGTGGTAAAACCGGAAACCGTTTCAAAAACGGCATCCACATAAAAAGGAATGTCGCCGGACATCACAAAGGGTACTGCTCCCACCAGGGAAAAGAGGATCCAGGAAAGAGCAACACAGACATATCCCTCTCGGGGAGAGAGATTAGCCTTGGGTTTTCTCCGGGTAAGGGGAAAACCCAGTAAAAATGCGCAGGCTGCTG
>JAFUUM010000041.1 GCA_017477805.1 Lachnospiraceae bacterium | reverse complement strand
CCGTTGGGAAGTCCCTCCCGCTTGGAGATGAAATTTATCACATCCTCCCGGAATCCGTCCACTCCCATGTCCAGCCAGAACCGCATGATGGATTTCACTTCCTCCCGGACCTTTGGATTATCCATGTTCAGGTCCGGCTGCTTTTTGGCAAAAAGATGGAGATAGTACTGGCCTCTCTCGGGTACATACTCCCAGGCTTCTCCCTCAAAGAGGGAATCCCAGTTGTTCGGCTTATCCCGCCAGATATAGTAATCACTGTAGGGATTGTCCTTCCCCTTTTTGCTCTCAAGGAACCAGGGATGCTCATCAGAGGTGTGATTTACCACAAGATCCATAATGACCTTCAGTCCGAGACTGTGGGCCTTTTTCAGCACCTTTTTAAACACCTCCAGCGTTCCGTACTCCGGATGGATGTTTTTGTAATCCGAAATGTCATAGCCGAAATCCGCATTGGGTGAAGGATAGATGGGTGAAAACCAGATGCCGTCCACCCCAATGCTCTTGATGTATTCCAGCTTGTCATAAACTCCGTACAGATCGCCGATGCCGTCTCCGTTTCCGTCGGCAAAACTCCGGATCCAGATTTGGTAAAAACTCATCCGCTTATACCAATCCTTCTCCCTCTCTTCCATATCGTTTACCCCCTCTCGATACCAAACCCGTAGTTATAACTGCTCGATCCGCTTTCTGATCTCTTCTTTTGTTTTATCCCCAAATGCCTTGGCGTTATCACTGAATTCCTTCACGCTGTCCGGCAGGCGGTCTCTCATCTCCTCAAGATTGTCCCTGAGTTCTTCCTTGAATTCGTCAAAGTCTTCTTCCAGGTTTTCTCTCATGCCGCCGTAGATGTTCCTCGGAATATCAAATAAATGCATGGTCTCCATGGCAAGTGTGGATGCGGACTTCAGGAGAATGTCGGAGCCGTGAGGCTTTCTTCTGACGATCTTTCCCTCCGCCACAAGATCCCTGATCTCGCTGTAGCGCTCATAGGCTGCCGCTACGCTGTCATCCCAGGAGATATAGATCTCATCCATGGCATGCTGCCCGACATCCTTCATCTTATCTCTCTGACCGGAAACCTCCTTCAGGAGCGCTGCCATGGACTCTGCCGTCTCTTCGATGAGAAATCCGTTTCTGCCATCCGTAATGCCTTCCGCCGCGCAGGAGCCTTTTACGAGAACACTTCCCAGGCCGCAGGCTGCCGCCTCCCGGACAACGATCCCATTGGTGTCGTAGGTGGACGGGAACAAAAACAGGTCTGCCCTCGTATTCCAGGCCCGAAGCCGCTCTCTGTCTCTCTCCGGTCCCGTAAAGATCACGCGGTCGCCGATCCCTGCTTTTTGGGCCATCTCCTTCAACATTTCTTCATCGGGACCGCCGCCCACAAAGACCATGCGGTAGTCGATGCCTTCTTCCGACAACTTGGTCAGTGCATCCAATATCAGGGGCAGTCCCTTATACCGGATGATCCTGCCAACAAATAGGAACACAGGAACATCTTCAGGAAGGTCATATCCCTTGGTGACTTCTCTCACCAGTTCTTCGGCGGCCCTTCCCTTGGGAAAATCCACTCCGTTATTCATCACACGGTAATCCCCTTCATAGCCAAGGGACCGCAGATTTTCTCCGGCGCCTCCCGAGACCACCCACACTTCATCGCAGGCAGAGATATTGCTCACCATGGCTTTCAGAGTCTCCCTCTTTAAAAACCCTTCCCCCACGGCTCTGGTGATATCCACATCAAACTTCGTATGGTAGGTAAAGATCACCGGTGCTCCCGTCTCGTTCTGCAGGATCCTCGCCATGATCGTTGAGGATGCGGGGCAGTGGGTGTGGATGATATCCGGTCCGAATGCCGCCATTTTATCGATCTCCCGTACCGCCAGGGGATTTCCCGTCAGATATCCGCTGACGATCTCCGTGGTGTCAAAGCTGGGATAAGCCACCACCTGATAGGAATATCCGTCATAATTTGTACCGGGGTAAGCGGGTGTTCCCACCAACACATGAGTACCCGGATCCCCGGAAAGGATCCTTCCGTAGTTCATCACCACGTTTGCGACGCCGTCGATCACCGGCGGAAATGAGTCATTTAATAAGCAAATATTCATATTGTAACCCTCCGTCTTTATTATACTCCTTTCCCTTTTGGTTGTATGTAGTTTTTAATACTACATCTCATAAGTATAATATACTAGATTCTAGAGTTTACATCACCTCTTTATCGTGTTATATTTAACATGTGGGTTGGACAAGCGCACTATCATTGTCCGCTCATCAGAATTTTGAACGATCAGGAGGCAATTTCCGTGAGTTACGCAATCATGTCCGATACATCCTGCAATGTTCCCATGCGGTTGTTATCCCCCGAGGACATCCAACTGGTACCTTTTTCCTTTTATCCCAAGGATGACGAAAGCGCCATCGCTCACTGCATCGATATCGACAGTTTCGACGGTCCCGCCTATTACAAGGAGATCAACAGCGGACGGCTGTACAACACCTCTCAGGTAACCCCTCAGGATTATTACGAGACCGCAGCATCCTACGCAAAGAAGGGACTGGACGTTCTGTACATTGGTATGAGTTCCGGTATCAGCGGATCCTACAACTCCTCTCTCATTGCAAAGAATATGCTGGAGGAAGAGTTCCCGGACCGGAAATTCCTGTTTTTGGATACAAAAGCCGCATCTCTGGGTGAAGGCATCGTCCTCTTAAAAGCGATCGAGCTGAGAAAAGAAGGTGTGGACATCGATACCGCCTTCGAAAAGCTTTCCTACATGAGCAAATGTGTCTACCAGATCTTCACCGTAGACAGTCTGCGCCATCTGCAGCGCACCGGACGGCTTTCCAATGCCGCCATGATCATCGGTAACCTGCTGAACATCAAGCCCATCCTTCGGGGTAACGAAAAGGGCCAGATCATCAACATCGATAAGGTCCGGGGCAGCAAGAAAGCTATCAAGGCCATGGCCGATACTTACGACCGCCTGGTGAAGGACGCCGGCGATCAGGTCGTTGGTATTGCACACGCCGACAATCAGGAAGACGTGGATTACCTCATCGAACTGTTAAATGCCAATCACCCTCCCAAGGAGATCCTCACGGTGATGTACGAGCCCGTTACCGGCTCCCACGTAGGCCCCGGGACTGTCGCCCTTTTCTTCCTTGGAGACGAGGATGTACGGTCGCACTAAATCAAAAACTTGACGAAATACCGAATGGAATCAAAAAGACCGGGGATCATCCTCCAATGTCATTAAGTTAAGCCTTTAGACAAAGAAAAACCACTCCAACATTTCCTAATTGATAGGAATGTGAGTGGTTTTTTATTGTTTATGTTCAGACTAAAACCTAGACGTAGTTTATTCCCCGTCCACTTTAAAGTCTTTTTCGTTTGTTAAATCATCTTCGGCTTCTGCCATATTCCGTGCGGAACCTATTACTATTTTGTCTTTTGGACTACAAGTATTTTTTGGAGTGTTAACTTGCTATTTTCGATTACTCTGTTTTTTGTCTGATAAGTCGTATATAAATTCATAGTAAGGAATTCTTTTTATTCCATCGACAACATCATTGATGTTCTTTGAAAGAAGTATCTTATCGTATCCTTTGTAGTCTTCTATCATATTGAGGTGTACGTTTTTCTGTACATTTTTATTAGAAATAGTTATTTCAACAGCCATTTTTTTTCGGTCATTGACATAATCTATTTCCCTTTCCATTCCTTCTTGTTCGTGGAATTCATAAGCTCCATTACTATCAAGAAGGCCTCTTACATGGCATTCAACGATAGACCCAAGTAAATATCCAGGAAGATCATGCGGTAAATTCTCTTGTAATATGTCTTTAATTACTTCAACATAAAACATTGGGTAGTTAATCGTAAAATTTACCTTTCCGAGAATATCCCCGTTTCGTTTAAAAATTGTATTCGGAGTTTCTAATTGTTTCAGTACATCTATTTGCTGCTCAAATTCGCTAAAAATG
The DNA here is from genome assembly GCA_017477805.1 of Lachnospiraceae bacterium. Classification (GTDB taxonomy): domain Bacteria; phylum Bacillota; class Clostridia; order Lachnospirales; family Lachnospiraceae; genus SIG336. The sequence goes on along the minus strand of JAFUUM010000041.1, from coordinate 4,430 downwards.
GGCGTTGCAGTTATAAGACCGCATCTAATAAGAAATGCATATGCTTGTTTCAAAGCATCTATATCAAGACGACATACGCTATCGTATTTGTATATAAACGATTGGGTATATTTCTCCAAGAATGGATCCATATCTGAAATATCTAACTGCTTAATGATATATTTGAGTCTTTCTTCAAAATGCTTTGAACTAAAAAAGTTATTAACCGAAGAAGTATCATGTAGTGTGAACATGGTTGAATATAACACATCAAGTAATATCGAAGCATCAGTCAAATCACAGTCATTTCCATAAATAGCGTTTCTTGATCTTGCGTTACTATAAACTGTTTCCGCAAGACAAGCTTCTAAATACGCTTCTACAGATTCAAAATCGTCGTAAAATTCTTTTGTCCCTTGAATAAAATCACAATACGATTGTTCCGATTTTTCCTGTATGTTTTTAAATCTCAGCCATTCCGGATAGGTCAAAAAAGATGTTTCAAAATAAAGTGCCTGATTACCAAACGCTCGCATTCCCCACGCTCTTAACGCTATAGATTGTGAACCGGTAAATACCAACTTTGTATTGCCCGCCGTACCGTCTACTTTTGCTTTTGACCTTGCTTCTGCAATTTTAGATATTTCCTCTTCGGCGAAGTATATATATGTTGCTTCATCAAGAAGATATGTTACCTTTGTTCCAAGAAGAATGTCTTTGCAAATAGCATTTATCAAGTCCATGCTTTCGTTATCTTTTAGAGTTTTAAAATCATAATACTTAATTTCATTATCCGAGCCATCTTCTTTTATTTGAAGAAGACCGATTGTTTTTCCACATTTCCTGGGGCCCAGAAGAAAGACAACATCTCTAGTGTTTAGCGTCTCTTTTAATTGATATACAAAATCTCTTTTAAAATTCATTTTCCCTTTCATGAGTATTTCGTCCCCTTTGTTTGTTATATAGCAAATTCTCTATCAAATGTTGTGTCTACACAGCAGTTTGATCATTCTTTTTCATCAAAACCTCAAACTGCATAAGATACTGCTGTAACGCCTTTTCCACAACAGATGTCTTCGGTACAGAGGTAACATCGCAATATTCCTCTAATTTATCGAGGATACTCTTATCAATATAACAATTTAAGAATTTACCGTCTTTCTTTGCTCTGGACATAATATTCACCCTTTTTTATTTTTTCTATATATCACTTCTCTATCTCGATCTTACCATATTAGAATACAAATATCAACAATATTCCATATACGAAAGATAGATATTATCATTCCAAATATCTATAAATACACGCTTTTGATGTGATGATAAATAGAATATTTTGTTGAATATTGTTGAATATATGAAAGAAAACCAATATAATCGAGTATAAGCCAACCGAGAATTTCTTAACTTAATAACGATTTCTCCGTCAATAAGAAAGAACCGATCGAAAATATACAATCGGTTCTTATCTTAATGACATTGGATCATCCTCGGTCTTTTGCTTATGCCTCATGTTTCGATTGCTTTTGCGTAGTTTTTCAATAACTTCGACAACGTATCTCCACGAAGCAGCTTATCGATCCCGCTCCGCTCTGAATCCTCCAATCCGGTAATGATCTCAGAAAGGAGCCCCACATCCATACTCAAGTCAAAAGTTATCCGACCATGTGCTTTCATTTCCTTGATCAGTTTCAGCATATAGATGGCCGCTTTTCTTACCGGTTTCAGGTAATACTCCGTATAAAGTACATCATTTTTATGTCCCGGATCGATCGTAATGCCATAGGCAATATCCTGGGCCACCCGTTCACTTACGTTCTCAAAAACATATTTCCTGCCTTCTCCGGAGAAGCCCTTCATGACATCCCGAACAGCCCAGAAATCTGCTTTCCGAAGGACTTTCTGCACATTTTCCCTGTCCATGGCCAACAGGCTTTTTTCACACAGATACGTTTCCGGATATCCCAAATGATCCTCTGCGATCCGAAAACCTTCTTTACAGAGTCTCTCAATCTCCACCGTCTTTCGCTCAGGTTCTGAGTAATACCATTCTCCAAACGTTTCCAATGTGGGCCGAACATCCTCCGGCATCATTTCCCGTAACCTTTCCATAATGATCACGGGATGCTCCCCCGCCTGTATGCTCCTGAGCCCATAGATGCTCATTAGCATCTGCAATGCCTGATACGGATCCATCTGCGTGGAAATAAACCGCATCAGCATACTCTGCTTTACCAGCTCAAGATCCGTTCCGTCAACGATCAGATAAAGCATCTCCCGTTCAAATTCTTTTTCCTTGTTTTCTTCCATCCCGGAAGCAACTTCCTCAAGTAGCAAAAGTCCCTGTTCCCGTGCAATCTTAGAAAGGCTTACAAGTTCTTTCCCATGTTTCAAAAAGACCGCATGCCTTTCCTTTTTCTCCGCATCCGTCAGATGTTCTTCAGTTCTTCGGAGTTTATCATATACCTCCCGAAGTTCGGACAATAATATCGTATCCACTGCGTACCCTCCGGAATCATACGTGTAGTTTCGCAAAGAATGCGGAAGTCGTGCGGGATCCTCCTTCTTATCCGGTGCATCTATGCTGTTCAGCAATGAATTGATCTCTTCCTGTGACAACATTCCATCCATTTAGGCCAACCTCCTTTTATCCCGTTTCCTTTTCCCGCATAATACAGGCCCGGATTCCAAAGCCTCGTTTTTCAGCGTATTCGTTTAAAAACCCGACGATTTCAGGATCTTCATTCAGACGATCCCGAAACCCGTAGCACTGAATGATCGCACCATTTTTCACCTCCAATGTCAGCATCGGGACATCAGGTTTCGCCTTTTTTCGAAGAAACAAAATGGTGGTTCTGCCTTCGGCCATCGCCTCAATGTATCCGGCACTTCCCACACAATGTTGCAGCACACAACCTTCCGCAACGATCTCCTCTGCGTCACCCGGCATCCGGATCAAATACTTTTCTGTTGCGTACTCGAAACGATCGGCTTCCCGTGTCTTTCTATCACGTATTTTCGGCGAGCATCTCATGAGTAAAGGTCTATTCTCCACAACGCTCGCTAACCGAACAAGACGATGATGGTTTTCTGAGATCCTGGACGGTTTCATATTCACCTTAAATTCTCCGAAGGCACGAATATCCGTTTCCAATTCACCTGCCTGTTCCGGATGTTCCAAAAGAGCGCGCATCCTGACGTACATTTTCAAATAGTCCGTGTACTCGCCCACCAATATGCTTCTTTTCTCCTTTTTCACTCTTTCCAGGCTGTAGATCGTGGGCGCCGCCTCCAAAAACAGGTTCAGGTATTCTTCATTCATCACACCTGCATTGTGATTAGTAGCGATGAACATACACACCGCAAATATCCTCTTTTTAATGTCGGGGAATGCTTTGCAAAAGTCCTCCCGTTTTATATGTTCCCTGAAGTGTTTACATGATGTAAAAGTCATCTGATCCAAATACTTCATTTGCGGAATCGTAATCCCATAGACCTCGGTCAAATTTTTGTTTTTATCCAGATCATGATCTGCGATCTCATAGAAAACCTGTTCATAAAGATCCTTTCGATCGATCTTGGCTGCCTGTTCCAATGCCGGATAATACATCCTTGCCAGCACTTCTCGAAAACGGATCTTGGCATCCGAATCCAATGACGATCCGCCTCTGATAAATCGCTCAGCATAGGTATGATCAAACAGATCTCGTCCGGTCTCATCTCTGATTTTTTCGCACATGAAGTCAAATGGGTAATAATCCTCATCACCAATTCTGGTCTCCAAATCTTCCGATTGCCAATTCCCCGACAGCCCGTTTTTGGAAAAATAATAAGCTTTTTCGGAATCAAAATAGACTCTTGTCTCTTCTGTAAGATCTTCAAAAAACGGATGTTTTCTCGATGACACCACGAGCGCCATATCCTTCGCCGGTTTTACAAACTCTCTGTCCGAATAACTACGGTAATACAGATCGTAGAGGATGCATTCCGGAACCGTGCCCTTCTTCGGCAAATTTCTGTTGTTACATATCATTTCATACAGATCAACAAATGCAGAAAAGTAAAGCACCGGCAATTCATTTTCTACTCTCTTAAGGCCTCGGATCATCAGAGACTTAAACGGACGATCCAGGCAAAGCGCAACTCGTTCATATTCCCTCTCCCTTTCTTTCCCTTCTTTTCGAATGGAAGCATCGATAAATCTTTTGGTTTCTTTTTTTAATTCCTTTACCGATACCCGTTTTCTGTTTCCATCCCTGTTCTCAAGGATGAAGGCGCTCTCCGTAAACACGTATCGTTTCGCTTCTCTTAAGCTGTTCCGGTCTATATACAGCTTTTCCCATGGTGCCCTTGATTTATCAGGCCAGCCCCTGTTGGATACAGTCGCATCAAACACTCGAAATATCACGGACTTTTCAATAATACATCCAAAAACGATCTGACCGCCCTGG
>JAFUUM010000040.1 GCA_017477805.1 Lachnospiraceae bacterium | reverse complement strand
TTGTCTGCGTTTTGCGTCATCATATGTGAAAACCCTCCGTATGTTAGGTTTATTATATCACAAAATGACACAAATGTCATGTTTTTTGTAAAGAAAAAAGCCCAAACATGGAAATGTTTGAGCCTTTGTCTACAGTCTGAAACCTTACCAGTGTAGGGAAGGTTTTTTGATTCTATTCAACTCTGAGCAAAGCGAAGACCGCGTGTTCGAGCGTAATTTTTCTTGAAACATCCCATTTCCAATGTTACCATCAATATATATTTCTTTTTAGTGAGAGGGGTTAGATATGCAAAACAACACAGTACAAAACGACAATCTTGAATTCGAGATCGCCAATAAACGGGCGCTCCAAACAATGACAGCGTTATGTTCCATCATCGCGGTGGCCTACCTGCTGGAGATCGTGAAACAGACCCGTACCATCGGGTACGTGGCGATCATTCTGATCCTGAACATCGTACCGCCGGTGCTCGGTTGGTTTTTCTACAAACAGAACCCGGCAACCACAATGGTCAAACATGTTGTGGGGTTCGGATATGCGATCATGTATACATTCGCACTCATGACATCCACCAATCTGCTGGTGTTTACCTACGTTTTTCCCATGCTGATCGTGATCACCCTGTATGATGATGTAAAATACATCCGTACCATCGGTATCGGTGTTGTGATCGTGAACATTATTTCCATTGTTGTCCAGATCATGAACGGGACGCTTACCGACACTGCAGTAGCAGAGATCCAGGCGCTGGTAACACTCATGATCGTGATCTACCTGATCATTGTCAGCAAGACCAATCATGAGTTTCAGGTGATCCGCGGAAGCCGGCTGCAAAAGGTGAATGATAAGACCAATGATCTGTTAACCGCCGTACTTGATATTTCCGATGGTGTGGCGGAGATCGCTGCGGAACTGGCGGATGAAACTGCCACACTGAAGGAGTCCATTGAGCAGACGATCTCATCCATGGATCAGGTTACTCAGGGTACGAGTGAGTCCGCAGATGCTGCACAAAGACAGTTACAGCAGACTACGGAGATATCCGAATTTGTTGATAATGTGGAAAAGGCTTCCGGAGTGATCGGGGAAAACGTGGAGGTCGCAGCAGAGGCCGTAGATGCGGGACAGAAGAACATCAGCCACATGACGAATCTGACCGAGGAAGTGGATGTTGCCGGAAAAGACGTAGCCGGTGCCCTTGATACCTTTAAGCAGACGGCACAAGAGATGACCTCCATCACGGACATCATTACGAACGTGGCATCCCAGACCAGACTTCTTGCCTTAAATGCATCCATCGAGGCGGCAAGAGCAGGCGAAGCGGGAAAAGGATTTGCGGTTGTTGCAAGTGAGATTTCCAATCTGGCCGGTCAGACCACACAGGCAACTGAGAATATCACCAATCTGATCAACGGTGTTGTTTCTCAGGTAGGGAACATGGTGGGTACCATTGAGAAACTGTTGAAAGCCGGAGAAGAAGAGAGCAAATGTGCGGCAGAAACCGCAGAGAGTTTTGACCGGATCTCCGGTACCGTGGATACTATCAAAAAGCATGCTGCGGATCTGAGTAGTATCGTTGGAAGACTGTCCTCGGCCAATGAGGAGATCGTTAACAGTATCCAGACGGCATCGGCAGTCACCGAAGAAGTGACCGCTCATGCCACCGGAACATTCGATGCAAGCAGACAGAACCAGGAGATCGTAAATCATATCAACCTGCTGGTGGAAAACTTGAATCGTGATGCCGAAAAACTAAAAGAAAGCAGAAACTGATTTGCTTTCTTTCGAGAAATGATATGATTGTTTACAGGGGCTGCTGGACCAGACGGATCAGCAGCTCCACTATTTTTTCCATGGATTCCGCACAAACATATTCGTAACGACCGTGGAAGTTATGACCTCCCGCACAGAGGTTGGGACAGGGCAGGCCCATAAAGGAAAGTCTTGCACCGTCTGTGCCTCCGCGAATGGGCTGGATCTTCGGAGTGATGCCCATCTCTTCCATAACGGTTTTGGCATTGTCTACCAGGAACAGATTATCGGGTTCGATCTTTTCCAGCATGTTGTAGTAAGAGTCTTTCAATTCCAGAGTAACGGTACCTTCACCGTACTTCCTGTTCAGGAATTCTGCGATATTTTCAACAAGAGCTTTCTTTTCTTCAAACTTTTTCTTGTCATGATCTCTGATGATGTAGTCCAGATGCGCTTCTTCCGTAGTGCCGGACATCTGGGTCAGGTAGAAGAAACCTTCCCGTCCGCAGGTATATTCGGGACGTTGTTCTTCCGGGAGCATGCCGTTGAATTCCATGGCGATGAGACTGGCGTGTTTCATCTTGTTTTTGGCTTCGCCGGGATGCACAGTAACGCCGTGAAGGGTCACTTTGGCGGAAGCGGCATTGAAGTTTTCGTATTCCAGTTCTCCCAGAGCACCGCCGTCAACCGTGTAGGCGTAATCGGCTCCAAAACGGTCCAGATCGATGTGATCCACGCCGGCACCGACTTCTTCATCGGGAGTAAAGCCGATGGAAAGAGGTCCGTGAGGGATCTCGGGATGTGCGATAAGATAAGCGGCAGCAGCCATGATCTCGGCCACGCCGGATTTGTCATCGGAACCAAGCAGGGTTGTACCGTCGGTAACGATCAGACTCTGACCTTTGTACTGAAGCATCTCGGGGAACTGGACGGGGCTCAGGGTCAGTCCGCTGGCATCTCCGAGATAGATATCGCCACCGTCATAATTTTCCACGATCCGTGCTTTTACGTTAGCGCCGGAGGCTTCGGGAGAAGTGTCCATGTGGGAGATGAGACCCAATGTCTTTTTTGCAGCGCCCCCGTCAGTGGCAGGGATCTTTGCGTATACATAGCAGTTCTCTTCATCGAAGTAAACATCGGATGCACCGATCTCCTGCAGTTCGCGGTAAAGGATCCGTCCAAGATCTTTCTGCTTTTCCGTGCTGGGGAAGGTTTCCGATTCTTCGGAAGATTCCGTATCCACGGAAATGTATCTCAAGAATCTGTTGATCACATCGCTGTTGTCGAATTTACTCATGTTAATACCTCTTTCTTGTTTATTTCACTACGGTTTCGTAATACGAAGACCCGGTTCGTTTTATTTGTCTGTTTCGGAAGCCGGCGGATGCAAAAGAACAAAGATCTGCAGCGGTAACGCCAGCATCAGCGGATAGATGTATCTGGTGCAGGTAACAGGACCCGCCAGATAGGTTGCCCATAAAAACAGGGAGGGCAAAAGAACGATCCGCCCTGTTTTTTGCCCCCGGTCTGTCATAAGGAACAGGATCAGGAGCAGGATCCAGACCGGTGTGGATGCAGAGCACAAAAGGTTCAAAACCGGAATGCCTTTCAGGGACTGAAAGGATGCGATCCCATCCAGAAAATCCATAACGCCGGGAAGGTAACTGTCCCGTTCCGGCTGGGCCGGTTCATATCTTGCAATGAAGGTTTCTATGTAATCCCGTCCAGCCACCGCATCAGGGCCGATGGCCAGAGGATACCAGGCGGAAACGTTCAGGGTAAGGAACTCGTTGATATAGTTGTCCGGATAATGACAAAACAGCCGGAAGCAAGTGGGTAAAAAGGCGGAAGATCCGGTTTCCGAAAGCTCGTCCTTGTCCGCCAGGTTCTTCACCGGATCCGCAAAACGGGGATTAAATGCCGCTGGGATCTTTTCCGTATCCAGGTAGGCAGAGATGGCCGCAAGATCCTCAGCGCTCAGCTGTTCCCGTTCGGAAACATAAACATGTGCCATCTGCTGATAGGGCAGGGAAAGTGCTTCCCGCGGGTCTCCGCCGTCAACGCCAAGCAGGTTGTAGACAGGGCCCTGGATCAAAAAGGAGATCAGGATCGTGGCAGCGAACAGGATCGGAAGCCGCTTCTTTGACCGGATGTCCGTTTTGTTGATCAGAAACAGCATGCAGGCCGCTGCGAGGAGAAAAGCATAAACCGCATTGTTCCGCAGCAGCATCGACAGGATAAGATCCACGGTCAGCAGGATGATATCCCGTTTGCTTTTCGGATCCCGGAAGATCATGATAAGCCGATAGATGACGCCTGTAAAGAAGATGGCAAAAAGGGCATCTTTGGTGGGGATCACCGCAAAGATCCAGATCAGGGGGTTACAAAGGAAGAAAAGGATCAGTAAAACGGTGCCCGCACGGCCGCGTTTTGTATCCGGCCGGAACAGGCGAAAAGGGATCCCGGATAACAGGACAGCCAGAAGGATACTCTGAAAAACAGCGTAAACCGTCATCCCGCCTTCGATGACAGTCTGCAGTGAAGCCTCTGAAGAAATAAGTCCGGAGAGCTTCAGGCAAAGGCTCCAGATCAGGGTGTGGAGAGGCGGATGAAACTTATTGTAGGGAACAAGACCGAGAGCCTGGTCCGTCTGCAGCGTTATATCATAGGAAAAAACACCCGGATGATAGGCTGCCAGGACCAGCAGATATTCAGCCATCAGAAGGACAAAAAGGAGCGGCCTGAAATAAACGGGATAACTCTTTTCGGTCTCCATGGCAGCACCCGGTCCGTAAGATCTCAATCCCTCCGATAACAGGGTAAAGCAGATCATGGTCACTGCCCAGATCAGGATCAGTCCCAATACAGCCCGGCAAAGACTTAAGGGGGAGGTAAAGATCCCGTTTATGGAATTTGTACGGTATACGGATCCGCCGATGATGCATGCAAGAGAAAACAGGATCGAAAACAGGCACCCCGGAACGGACCATCTTTTTTTCAGGAATTGAAAAGCACTCATAGGCTTATCTTATCACAAACACAATGGTGTGAGCGAGGCTGGAAAGGAAGAACGAAAAAATATAAAAAATCAAAATGTAAGCACTTTCATTTTTGGAAAGTCTGTGCTACAATGAACCCGACATTATTTAGCGAAAACGCTTACCTAAAATGCGTAAATACAAAGGAGACCAAAATGGAGCTGAATTTAAGAGATCCCAAAGAATGTAAGTATGATGCGGTATCCCTGGGCGAGGTTATGTTAAGACTCGATCCCGGTGAGGGACGTATCAAAACAGCAAGATCCTTCAGAGCATGGGAAGGCGGCGGTGAGTACAATGTTATCCGCGGTCTGCACAAGTGCTTTGGATTAAACACTGCTGTGATCACTGCATTTGCAGATAACGAAGTTGGTAAACTGATGGAAGACTTCATCGAGCAGGGGGGTGTGGACACTTCTCTGATCTACTGGAAGAAGACCGACGGTATCGGCCGTATCTGCCGTAACGGTATCAACTTTACCGAAAGAGGATTTGGTATCCGCGGAGCTGTAGGCTGCTCTGACCGTTTCAACACTGCAATCTCTCAGGCTACTCCCGAGGATTTCAATTTTGATTACATCTTTGGCGAGCTTGGTGTTCGCTGGCTCCACACCGGCGGTATCTACGCAGCACTGTCCGAGCAGTCCTGCCAGACCGTTATCGAAGCCATCAAGACCGCAAAGAAATATGGAACCGTTGTTTCTTACGATCTGAACTATCGTCCTTCCATGTGGAGCGCCATCGGCGGTCAGGAGAAGGCACAGGAAGTCAACAAAGAGATCGCAAAGTATGTTGACGTTATGATCGGTAACGAAGAAGACTTTACCGCCTGCCTTGGTTTCAAGATCGAAGGCAACGATGAGAACCTGAAGGAACTGAACCTTGACGGTTACAAGAAGATGATCGGCGAAGCTGCCAAGACCTATCCTAACTTCAAGGCAGTTGCTACCACCCTTCGTACCGTTAAGACTGCAACCGTTAACGACTGGAAAGCCATCTGCTGGGCTGACGGCGAGATCCATATGTCCAAAGAGTACAACGGTCTTGAGATCATGGATCGTGTAGGTGGCGGCGACAGCTTCGCATCCGGTCTGGTATATGGTCTGATGACCACCGGTGATCCCGAGAAGGCTGTTAACTACGGTGCAGCTCATGGTGCACTTGCCATGACCACACCCGGAGATACCTCCATGGCCAGCAAGAAGGAAGTAGAAGCGATCATGGGCGGCGCAGGCGCCAGAGTAAAGAGATAATCACGGAGGAAACAAAATGAATTCACCTAAGACACAGGAAGTTTTAAAGAAGTTTACCGAAGTTGGTATCATTCCCGTTGTAGTGTTAAACGATGCGAAAGATGCTGAACCTCTTGGAAAGGCCCTGATGGAAGGCGGACTTCCCGCAGCGGAAGTAACATTCCGTACCGATGCTGCCGAAGAGTCCATCCGTATCATGGCTGAAAAATATCCCGATATGCTGGTTGGTGCAGGTACTGTTCTGACCATCGATCAGGTAGACCGTGCCGTTAAGGCTGGTGCAAAGTTCATCGTATCTCCCGGATTTGATCCCGAGATCGTAAAGTACTGTCTGGAAAAGGACATCCCCGTATGTCCCGGTACCCAGACCCCTACCGAAGTGATCGCAGCTTACAAGCTGGGTCTGGATCATGTAAAGTTCTTCCCTGCTGAGAATGCAGGCGGCCTGTCCATGATCAAGGCAGTAGGTGCAGCTATGACTACCATGAAGTTCATGCCCACCGGTGGTATCAACGCAGAGAACGTTGTTGAGTATCTGAAGTCTGACAAGATCTTCTGCTGCGGTGGATCCTGGATGGTAAAAGGCGACATGATCAAAGCCGGTCAGTTCGAAGAGATCAAGGCTAAGGTTGCTGAAGCCGCTGCTATCGTAAAGAATGTAAGAGGTTAAGTTCAATTTGAGAACTTGATAGAATGACATAGAAGATCCCCTGGTATTCGGGGGATCTTTTATTGTGTTTTACGGGGCTGTTTTGTATCATGAATGGAGATGATCTTTAAAATGTGGGAGAAAAAAGGACGAATGAAAAAAACACTGTCAGTATGCTTTCATGTGCTAGCAACAATCTGGGTTCTTGTGTTGTTTTTGTATGCGCTGAAACTGACCGGAATTAATGAATTTTTCTACAGCGAATGGATCACGTTGAGAAGGGAACCCGTGATCCTTAATCTGTTTCGATTCTTCGGAGGAATAGTAGTTGCACTGATCCTTGGCATCATTTACGGTACACTCCGGGAAAAGGTGCCGCAGTGGATCTTTCCGGTGGCTGCCTGTGGAACGATGATGGTCTTATCTTCTCTTTGGGTTTTGATGGCGGGGACGATTCCGGAAGCGGACTGCTTACAGGTGAAGGCTTACGCAGATCTCTTTGTGTCCGGCGATACCGATTTTTTTGGAAAAGGCCAGTATCTGACGGCGAATGATCAGAACCTTGGTATTTTTACGGTATTGGTATGGTTGACCCGGTTATTTAGAAGCAATGCGATCCTTGTTTTCCAGCTTCTGATGGCACAGTTGGTTCCGCTGGGAGTTTACTGGGGTTACAGGATCGTCGGGATCCTGGCGGATCAACGATCCCAGTTTTATTATCTGATCCTGATGCTGGTTTGCTTTCCTCTTTATATTTATGTACCCTACGTGTACGGAGACATCCCGGCAGTTGTTTTTCTGATGGGAGCGGTGCTTTATGTTTACGAGTGTCTGGAGAAGATGACGGTCTTCAGGGGGATAATGGCGGCCCTTTTCATGGGGATCGCTGTGGTGATCAAAAAGAACAGTTTGATCATCTTATGCGCTGTTGTGATCGTTTTACTGATCCGCTGCCTGGAAAAAAAGGAAAAGCGTCTGATCAACCTTGGGATTTTGGTATCTCTTTGTGCTGCCACATGGCTCTGCGGTTTTCTTGTGCATAAGGCCTATCCCATTGCAGAGGATGCTAAACCGGCACCTTCCCTTACTTACATTTATATGGGACTCAGCGATGAAGATGGTCATCCCGGATGGTTTAACGGAGCGCCCATTGTTTTGTACGGGAAAAATGATTTCGATGTACAAAAGACCAATGAAGAAGCAAAGTTGATGATACAGTTTCGCTGGAAGGAACTGACGGCGGACCCCGCGGTGTTCAGGGATTTTTACATGCGAAAACTTACGATGCAGTGGGAAGTTCCGATGTTCCAGGCACTTCCCATGAACCGTGCTTATCAGAGCAATGCCAACGATTTTGTGAAGAGCGTATATTCTGGCGGAGCCGCAACCTTTATGGAGACCTTTTCAAAATGGTGCCAACTGCTGGTATACGGGACAATACTTCTTTATCTGGTTGTGAGCATAGCAAAAAGAAAGATCCATAACATTGAATGGTATCTTTTCCTGATCGCGGCCTTTGGCGGATTTCTCTTTTCCATCCTATGGGAAGCAAAGCCCAGATATGTATTTCCCTACTTCCTCATGATGATCCCTTACGCAGCGATCTGCCTCGGGAAAATGAGCGGGTTTGTGGAAGGCTGTCTGCAGCGTATTAAGAACAAACAGTAAGAACAAACAGAAAGCCTCCGCGGTGCCGCGGAGGCTCTTGTCGTTAGTGGATCATTTCTTTAATTCTTTGACGCAGGCTGCAATGGCTTCGTCCTTGCAATCTTTGAAGAAGTATTCATCAAAGTGTTCACCGGAGAGTGCGCCTTTAACAAGTTCACGATCCAGTTCAGGAAGGATGTCGGTAAGCGGTCTGTAAGTAACCTTCTTCACTTCGTCCAGGATCTTCTTATTGCGCTGCTCGGGAACGGCTCTTTCCTTGGGATAACCGCCGCCGGAGGGTTCGCAATAGAGTTTTTCAAAGATGTATTCCAGGTTTAAGTCGCCGCCCCAGCCAAAACCTTTGGCAAAGGGGATCGCGATGGCGTTACCGTCATTGATCTGGGCAAAGGTGTAAGCATCCAGGGGATCTTCCACATGTCCGCAGATCACGCCGGGGAAGGAATTGCATGCCAGCATGGCGCCTTCGCCGGTACCGCAGCCGGTGATCACATAATCTGCCGCACCGGAGTTAAGCAGTACTGCAGCAAGGATACCGATCTGAACATAGGTCAGGGAATTGGGATCCTCGGCGGAGTACATGCCGTAGTTTACAACCTCATGACCCATGGGTTCTACAACTTTTTTCAGAGCATTCTCGATCACGGCATTTTTAGCTGCCTGAGAGTTTTCGGTGATCAGAGCGATTTTCATAGTTGTCCTCCTCATTCGTAAATCTTAAGATCGGACTCTTCTTCAGCCTGGAACTTGCTCTCATCCAGGTTGCCGGGATCCTGACCGATGTAAGCGAGGATACCACCGTCGATGTAAATAACCTGACCGTTGATGAAATCGGAAGCTTCGGAAGCAAGGAATACTGCCAGGCCCATCAGGTCTTCGGTCTTACCCCATCTCTGAGCGGGGGTCTTGGAACGGATAAAACGATCGAAGGGATGCATGGAACCGTCAGCCTGTCTCTCTCTGAGGGGAGCGGTCTGGGGAGTAGCGATGTAGCCGGGTCCGATGGCGTTACACTGAATATTGAACTGGCCGTACTCGGAGCAGACATTCTTGGTCAGCATCTTTAAACCGCCCTTTGCAGCAGCATATGCGGAAACGGTCTCACGACCCAGTTCGCTCATCATGGAGCAGGCGTTGATGATCTTACCGTGACCTCTCTCGATCATGGAAGGCAGAACAGCCTTGGAGCAGATGAAGGGACCGGTCAGGTCTACGTCGATGACCTGATTCCACTCTGCAACGGTCATTTCCGTCATAGGGATACGTTTGATGATACCTGCGTTATTTACAAGGATATCGATGGGGCCAACCTTCTCGGTTGCAGCCTTTACGAATGCTTCTACCTGATCTTCTTTGGTAACGTCGCAGACAGCACCGAAGGCGTCGATCCCAAGTTTCTTGTACTCTTCCAGACCTCTGTCAACCAGTTCCTGCTTGATGTCGTTGAAGACGATCTTTGCGCCTACCTCGGCAAATGCCTGAGCGTAAGCAAGACCCAGTCCGTAAGAAGCACCTGTGATCCATGCTACTTTTCCGTCTAATCTGAATTTGTCGATAATTCCTGCCATGTTATTTCCTCCTAAAATAAATGTTTATTGTGACCGGATCTTACAGAAGATCCTGATTGCGGACATCGTCCATGTCATCGAAATCCTGGTTTTCGCCTACCATACCCCAGATAAAGGTGTAGTTACGGGAACCGCAGCCGGAATGGATGGACCAGCTGGGGCTGATGACTGCCTGCTCGTTTCTCATCACGATGTGACGGGTCTGCTGGGGCTCGCCCATGTAATGCATAACGAAAGCATCCTCGGGCAGATCGAAATAGAGATAAACCTCCATTCTGCGATCGTGGGTGTGGCAGGGCATGGTATTCCATACGCTGCCGGGCTCTAAGTGAGTCATGCCCATCTCTAACTGACAGCTTTGTACCTGACCGGGAAGAATGTACTTATTAATGGTACGATGGTTTGCTTCCTCCATGGAGCCAAGTTCTTTTTTGTTTTCGGGTTTGATGATCACCACGTCTTCGGAAGGAGTGCCTTCGCGCTTGATCAGTACGGTGGGATAAGAGGTGTGAGCCGGTGCGCTGTTCATATAGAACTTTGCAGGGTTTTTAGGATCCTTGCTGGAGAAGGTGATATCTTTCTTTCCTCTTCCGATGTACATGCCATCACGGGAGATCACTTCATATTCTTTTCCGTCTACGGTCACGCATCCGTCGCCGCCGATGTTGATGATACCGAGCTCTCTTCTTTCAAGGAAGTATTCCGCTCTCAGTTCGTCACCTGCTTCCAGTTTCAGAACTTTGGAAACTGGAGTGGCGGAGCCTGTGATGATACGGTCGATGTGACTGTATACCAGTTTGATCTCATCGGAAACAAATACCGGATCGATCAGAAATTCTTCCCGAAGGCGTTCGGTGGTGTAATACTTCACATCCTTGGGGGATGCGGCAGTTCTTAATTCCATAGAAATACCTCCTAAATGTAAACGGTTTCATTTCATTGCATTTATCATTATAGCAACACTTCTTTCCAAATTTCAACCGCAAAAAAGAAAAAATAGGACTTGAAAAGAATCTGCCAATCGCATATCATGTTGATGTAAGCACTTACATAAATAGGTGCAAACTCGGAGAAAAGAATGAATATTTACGACATCGCAAAAATGGCCGGAGTATCCATTGCCACAGTTTCGAGAGTGGTAAACGGGAGCGACAAGGTCAGTGAAAAAACAAAACAGAAAGTCCTCAATATCATAGAAGAGTCCGGTTACACCCCTAATGTGTTCGCACAGGGGCTTGGCCTCAATACCATGCACACCATCGGTATCCTCGTCCCCGACATCTCGGATCCCTACATGTCGGCGGCGGTCGCGTCCCTGGAAGAGCGGCTCCACAAATACGGATACGACTGTATCTTAAGCTGCAGCGGCTTTCATCAGGAAGAAAAGGGAAAGCATGTGCAGATGCTCCTGTCCAAAAGGATCGACGCCCTGGTGCTGGTGGGATCCACCTACGCGGGAAACGGGGAAAACACCCACGAAACGGACTACATCAGAGAAGCATCCGCACAGGTTCCCGTGTTCATCATTAACGGAGCTGTAAACGGGGACAGAGTCTACTGCTCGGTCTGCGATGACAGCAAGGCCATGTATGATGTGACAAAAGCCATCATCAAAAAGGGTAAAAAGCGGATCCTGTTTTTGACAGATTCCGGTTCCTACAGTGCCAAACAGAAAATGGAAGGCTATGAAAAAGCCCTGAATGAAGCGGGTATG
>JAFUUM010000039.1 GCA_017477805.1 Lachnospiraceae bacterium | reverse complement strand
TTGTCTGCGTTTTGCGTCATCATATGTGAAAACCCTCCGTATGTTAGGTTTATTATATCACAAAATGACACAAATGTCATGTTTTTTGTAAAGAAAAAAGCCCAAACATGGAAATGTTTGAGCCTTTGTCTACAGTCTGAAGCTGCGGAGAATTTCTTTCTCCGCAGCTTTTTTGTTTCTAGCATCCATATCGGATCATTCCGCATACATGTCGTATACGTGGTCCTCTCCAAGAGCTTCCATTACTTCTCCCAGCGTAACAATGGGGATCTGCGAGGGATCAACGCGGTCAAAGGTATAACGCTCTCCCGTTTCCCAAAATGACATATCCGCATAAGAGACCACGATCTCGAGACCGTTATTTCCCCGGTAGCCGCACAGCGCTCCCAGCTCTTCCGGCATCGTGCCGTTTCCGAGAGAATTAAACCTTGTTCCAAAGCCTTCTTTTTCGATCCCGTAGTAACAGCCGCAGGCGTAAAGCACTTCCGTTCCGGGCGTCTCTCTCCAGATCCGGAGTTTTCCTTTTCCGTCAAATTCCAGATAAATGGGGGCATCGCCTACCCGTTCCTTCCAAAGTCCCGTCAACTTCGCAGGCGCCTCTCCCGCTCCTTCGATAATACTGTCCACGTAAGGGAATGGATCCTCCACTCTGTCATCAGAGGAGAATAAAACCGGATCCTCTCCTGCCGAAATAAAGGGGCCTGATAATTCAATCCCTTCGGGTACCAGTTTGATCCTGCACTCCTGAGGCGCCGCCTGGTATTTACTTAAGTTTGACATGATGGAAAAGCTCATGGCGTAAACCGTACATTCGTCAGCCACAGTAGAGGTAAGGGCAGTCGCCTCCTCCGGGAAAAACTCCACCGCCCAGAAGGAATAGGCCATCAGTTCGCCCTCGTCCCCAAAGGCTTCTCCCATGTAACCGTACAGGTTATTTCCAAATTCAAAAAGGTCAAGGATCAGGTACTCTTCCCCATCCCGCGGGCAGGAATATTTCCCGCAAAGCCGCTTGGCCAGAGTCTCTCCCGTATCCGTTTTACTTTCTGCTTCCGTTTCGGCTCTTTCCACAGTTTCGACAGACTCCGCCGTCTCAGCGCTCTCTGTTCCGGTGCCTGCTGTTTCCAACGTAGTTTCCACCGAAACCTCACTGCTCTCTACACTCTCTGTCTGCTGCACCGGCTCTTTTTTTGCCTGTTCGCCACAGCCTGCTGTCAATACTGCCAATGAAAGCAGCAAACAAATTCCCCATTTATTCTTGTTCATTTTATTCTTCCTTCATCAGTTTATAAAAGATGAGTGATTGCGCCTTCATCATAGCATTTGGGAACTTTTAGAGCAAACGCTGCTATTCTGCCCCGGGCAGTAGTATGATATGAATAGTGGGGGAGGCGATCCATATGAAAACAAGTAAAAAAAGAAGTGACAACACAATCCTGTTTTGGGCACTGATCTGGGCCCTGGGTTTAGCCGGTCAGCTGTGCTGGAATATGGAAAACCAATGGTTTAATACTTTTGTTTATGCAAAGATAGCCAAGGATCCGACCATCATATCCTGGATGCTGGCCATTTCTGCCGTGGCAACAACGGTCTCAACCTTTCTGTTCGGATGCGTTTCAGACAGAAAAGGAAACCGTAAGATGCTGGTCTCTGTCGGCTATATCCTTTGGGGTGTTTTTACGATCCTGTTCGGTACAACGGAATTTCTGAGTAATCAAAGCGAGGGCGATGCAGCCTTGATCGGTGTGATCTTTGCCGTGGTCGCAGCCGATGCGATCATGAGCTTTTTCGGTTCCATGGGAAATGATATCGGCTTCAACGCCTGGATCAACGATCATATGAACAAAGAAAACGCCGGTTCCCTCGGTGCAGCCTTGGCCGTTCAACCCGTGATCGGCACCATTGCGGGCACGATCCTGGGGGGTCTTTTAGTAGGCGCCGACGATAACTACATGCGTTTATTTGTGGTGATCGGTGGAATCGTTATTCTGCTTGGTGTTTTATCCCTTGTGGGAATGCATGACGTGGATACTCTGAAACCCTCCGTCAAAGGAAGATTTTCCGAACAATTCTTTTCCATCTTTCATGTAAAGGAATATCTGCAGCACCGGGAACTTGTTTTTGTAAATCTGATGCTCGCGGTTTACTTTATTTCTTTCAATGTTTATTTTTCACACCTTGGGAACTTCATGATCTATTACCTTGGTTTTACCGCTGATACCATGGGGCTGATCGAGGGCGTAGGTCTTCTGATCGCCA
>JAFUUM010000038.1 GCA_017477805.1 Lachnospiraceae bacterium | reverse complement strand
GATCATTATGTGGAACTCCCGATCACCGGATATCTTGGGTATGCGGTGGATACTTTGGAGTCGGAAACCGGAGATGTTCCTTTCATTGCAGAGGAACGAGGAGAGCACGGCGATCTGAAGATCGTGGTACCGGCCCGGTTTCAGGGGCGTGTCCATGTGTATTATAAAGAAATGCTGTCCTTTGCCATAGCGGATGCCGTCAGTGCCATGATGGCCATCGGACTGCTGGGACTGTGGGTGAGAACCCGGTATCTGACCCGAAAAAAGATAAAAGACAGTTTGTTGACAGGCGGAGAATAAAGCATGAAAGTTGGAAACAAGGAAAACAGCACAGATATCCTGTTGGGCTTTTTCTGGGGGGGCACTCTGCTTTGCTCTGTTTTGCCGTTAACCTGCGGGTACCTGACGGACGGCGGGATGATCGCTGAAGAGATGGACCGTGTTATGCGATTTGCATCCGATCATGATCTTTCTTTTTTGGGCGCACATCCGGACGGGTGTTTCCTGATGGTGATGTTTGTCTGTCAGGTCATGACGATCTTGTTGGATGGGCTTTTCCTGAATGAACTGACGGGGGAAAAATGGGCGACGGCCTTTGGAACGGCGATCTTAAGTGTCATACCGGCAAGGATCTTCGCCTGCTATGACCAGCAGAACTACGGAAAGGCGTTTCTGTGGATGATCATCCCGTTATTGGGCTATGCCGTACTGCGGATCGTGCATACCGGAGGAAAAACTGTTTTCGGTTGGATGCTGGCGGTAGTCAGCCCCATTTTGATCTGCTGTGCGTTGGAGTTATGGCAACCGGTTTCCGCGGGACCGTATCAGATGGAACAACTGTTCCACATCTTTTTCTTTATGGATGGATTTCCGGGATATGGGATCACCGTACTGATAGGGCTTCCGGTCCTGGTTTGGTTTTGGATGATCGATAAAAAGATCACGATGGATCGAAAAGAACTCATTGTATTATTGTTGGGAATTCTGGTCGGAATAGCGGCCTTGGATCTTGGCGTAAGCAATGGTATCAGAGAAATAATAACTGCTGTTACGCATCGTGCCGTTGAAACGGAACTCCTGGTGGGAATATCTGCATTGATCCTTGATCTTGTGATTTGCAAGATGATCGGGAGATTGAGGAATCTTACGGACCGTTTTTATGCCGTAATACTGCCTGCGATCATATCCGGTGCGGGTTTGCTGTTGAATGTATACTATTGTAATATGTTGACATTCAGCAGACTGCCTTTCGGGTTTATGGAATAATGGTAAGTCCTTTTAAGGACGGATTGTTGAGAACAAGAATGAATGAGAAGATAAAGACTTTTAGCAAGGACAAGCGGATCCTTTGGTGGGGATGTGGGATCGTATTATTGATCGGTTTTTTCTTCACCCGTCTGTACCAATTGCAGTCTCTTCCTGCGCATCTGCATATCGATGAAGCAGGAATGGGGTATGATGCCTGGTGCCTTGCCCGATACGGGGTGGACAGATATGGAAAGAGCTGGCCGCTGTATATGACGAATTTTGGAAGCGGACAGAGCAGCATGTACGCCTTTCTTTGCGCTGAACTGTTCAAACTCTTCGGCTTTCACGTGATCCTTTTGCGGATCCCCATTGTGATCTTTTCTTTGATCAATCTCGTATTTGGGATGCTGATCGCAAAAGAACTGTTTCAAAACAGACCGGTGCCTGTTTTGCTGACAGGGGCGCTGTTGGTGTTTTGTCCTGTCTTTATTTTGCAAAGCCGCTTTGGTCTGGATTGTTCCCTAATGCTTGGGGCCGGAACCTGTTTTTTGTTCTTTTATGTTACCGCCCTTCGAAGGAATACGTGGAGTGCATATCTGATCGCCGGTCTGATCGGAGGACTGTCCTTATATACATATGCGCTTTCTTACCTGGTGCTTCCGATCTTCTTGTTTTTGTCATTCCTTATCCTGCTTTTGACAAAACGAGTGAGTATCGGAAAATGGTTTGGCATGATCGGGATCATGGCACTCATTGCCGCTCCGTTGATCTGGATCCAGATCATTAACCTGTTTGATCTCGAAGAGGTTGTCCTTTGGAAATTTACGCTGACAAAACTTGTATCTTACAGAAGTTCAGAACTGACTCTACCCTCCATTGACAGTTTTGTGCGAACTATAACATCTATTTTTGCTGGAGATGATCTTCCTTATTCCTCAGTACCGGAATATTGGAATCTTTATTGGATATCTGTTCCCTTCTTTTGCTTTGGGCTCGTCCATCTGATCATCAAGATGAGAAAAGATCTTTATGCCTTGGGAATCGTCTTTTGGTTTGCATCCGTTTTTATCGTAGGATGTATGATCGAATCCAATGTAAACCGGATCAACGCGATCTATACGGTCACTGCGATCATTGCGGCAGACGGTATTATGACGTTGATGGGGCTGCTCAAAAAGAAGGCGATCGTCATACCGTTATGCACCGTCCTTTTCATTGGATATGCGGTTGGAGCCGGTGCTTTTATGAATTATTATTTCGGTGGAGTGTATTCCTGGGATTATTCGGAAATGCCGTATTTTGACGGCTATATTTCCGATGCGGTCATGTATGTGGACTCGGATCCGCTCCTTCGAACGAAGATCACATGGTCTTCCGCACAAGGGATCTATGCATTTTTGGGATCCTACGTCCCTCCGGAACGCATAGATATCTCGCTGGGGAACAGCGGGGCATGGGAAAACTACTATTTTGGCGCGCTTCCCGGAATTGACTATAATTACAACTATATTATTCCTAAGGGTAAGTTTCAGGATTATTGCAAAGAGATAGAAGCGGCGAATTTTAAGAAACTCGAATTTGAAGACAGTGTCTTATACTACGTAGATTTTTAATAGAAAAAAGGGTTAACATGATGAGTGATTATTTGATCCGCGCAACCGCGGCGGGCGCACAGATCCGCGCTTTTGCGGCAGTGACTACCGAAACGGCGGAACGCGCAAGAACCATACATAATACCTGCCCCACCATGACGGCGGCCCTGGGTAGACTTCTCACGGCGGGAGCAATGATGGGAAGTATGATGAAGGGAGACGATGACCTTCTGACCCTTCAGATCCGGGGAGAAGGTCCGGGCAAGGGTCTGACCGTGACAGCCACAGCTAACGGTACCGTAAAGGGCTATCCGGTGGTGCCTGTGGTGAACCTCCCGGCCAATGCCAAAGGAAAACTGGATGTGGGCGGTGCCTTATACCCCGGAACCTTAAGCGTGATCCGGGATATGGGATTGAAGGAACCATATGTGGGCCAGACAGTGCTGCAGACCGGAGAGATCGCAGAGGATCTGACCTATTACTTTGCGGCATCGGAGCAGACGCCTTCTTCTGTGGCGCTGGGCGTTCTTATGAACAGCGATAATACGGTCCGGCACGCTGGGGGATTTATCCTGCAGCTCATGCCTTTTGCCGAGGATTCCATGATCGACCGCTTGGAGGCGAACCTGAAAGACCTGCCCTCCGTGACGAAGATGATGGAAGAGGGACTGGATCCCGAGGGGATCTTAAGACGGGCCCTGGCAGGTTTTGATGTGGAGATCACCGACACCATGCCGGTGGAGTATTCCTGCAACTGCAGCCGGGAAAAGATGGAAAAGGCGCTGATCGCCATCGGGCAAAAGGATCTTCGGGAACTCATCGAAGAAAACGAGCCGGTGACCATGAACTGCCAGTTTTGCGGAAGTTCCTTTACCTTCTCCATAGAGGAGTTAAAGAAGATGGCCGGGAGTCACAAGTAAGTAGACAGGAAAACAGTTCGTTCTGAAAAAGTGAGGATAGTTATGGAATTTACAAAGATGCAGGGCTGTGGAAACGATTATGTGTACGTAAATCAGTTCCGGGAAAAAGTGAATGAGGACAAAAAGCCCGAGTTGGTGCGCAAGATGAGCGACCGGCATTTTGGTGTGGGGAGCGACGGAGTGATCTTTATCCGTCCCTCCATGAAAGCCGACTGTGAGATGGAAATGTGGAACGCGGACGGTACCAGATCCGAGATGTGCGGAAACGGTATCCGCTGCGTTGCCAGATATGCTTACGACCGGGGGATTGTCAGATCCAAAGAGTTTACGGTGGAAAGTGCCGGGAAACTCAAGAAGATGCAGATCTTTGAGGATAACGGTAAAGTCACGGGAGTCCGTGTGAACATGGGAGCTCCCATTTTGGAACCTGAACAGGTGCCCGTGGATCCTGCAAAGACCGGAAAAACCGGAAATATCAGCTGTTATGAAAACGGTGATGTGAAGTCTGCAGTGGCTAAGGAATACCCCATCATCGTGGATGGGACCGAATATGCCATGACCTGCATTTCCATGGGAAATCCCCATGCGGTGATCTTTCTGGAGGAAACGGGGGCAGCAGCCCTTCCGGAAAATCCCGATGCGATCGGCAAAGAGGCATATCTGCAGAAGATGGCCACGCCCCTTCGGAAACTGGATATTGAGACCATCGGTCCGAAGTTTGAAAACCATCCCTGCTTCCCCAGAAGGACCAATACGGAATTTGTTGTTGTAAAAGACCGGAGCCATCTGGAAATGCGTGTCTGGGAGCGTGGGGCAGGGGAGACCTTTGCCTGCGGTACAGGCGCCTGTGCGGTGGCAACGGCTGCGATCCTCTGCGGAAAAGCGGAGGACAAGATGCAGATCCGTCTTCTTGGCGGAACGCTGGAGATCGAGTGGGACAAACAGGAAAATGCCATTTATATGACAGGACCTGCAGAATATGTATTTGACGGTGTTTGGGACGATTAAGGACAGAGCATGAAAAAGGGCAAGTCCCTGCTAATGGGGGTGATAATTGCATATGTGGCGGTAACGCTCCTGCTGTTTTTCTGCTATCTGTCTTCCCATGGAAAAACGGTATATGAAAGCGGGGAAGCCATCAGTGTACCCGTGGGGGAAGAAGGGACACTGGCGGCGGACCTGGGCCTGAACCCCGGGATCTACGAAGTGATCCTTTCTTATGACATCGATACCGAAGTGATGATCGACCGCAGCATCCGGGTGGAAGACGAGACGCTGGATCAGCAAAGACTTCTGTGCTCCGGAGGCCCTGTTTATAACGGAAGATCCCAGATGGATTTTTCCTTTATCCTGCGGGATACATCCTCTGCCTTAAAACTGGTGCTGGGTTCCGGCTCCGGGGCAATGGATGTGGCCCATATCTGGATCCGGGATACGGGAAAACGATGGACGGTCTTCTGGGGCGAGGTTACGGTACTCTTTCTTGCCGCGATGGCAGGAATAGGGATCACAGGAAAGATCCGGCGGAAAGAATGGGGCCGGGATCAGATCCTGACCGGGGGGATCCTTGCAGTCATCTGGCTGATCGCATCCCTTCCCTTTTTTTATGATGCTTCCATGTCTACGGCAGACAGTCTGTATCACATGCACAGGATCGAAGGTGTGATGCATTCCCTTCGGGCCGGGATCATCCCGGTACGTTTGGAACCGCATTGGCTGCAGGGGTACGGGTACGCCAATGGGGTATTTTACTGTGACCTCTTTTTTGTTCCGGCGGCCATCATCCGGCTGCTGGGCTTTTCCGTAACAGCTGCTTTTAATTTCTACGGCATGTATGTCAATGCCGCAACAGTGGCGGTTTCCTATTATGTATTCCGGGAGATCTTCCGGAAGACGGACATTGCTCTCCTTACTTGTGGGATCTACTGCCTGTCCTGTATGCACATATATAAGCTGGTGCAGACCGGAGCAGTGGGAGAAGGCACGGCGTTGGTCTTCCTGCCTCTGATCCTTCTGGGACTATACAGGATCTTTTGCGGCAGCGAGGCCGTAAGGCCCGGACGGACAGCCTTTTTGCCCATCGCCCTTGGCGGGGCCGGTCTGGTGTGCTGTCATGTCCTGTCTACGGAGATCACGGTGGGCGTGGTCCTGCTGTTCCTGCTTTTATATGTTCGGAAGTGGAGATCCCCGGTGATCTGGGGAGATTATCTGAAAGGCGGACTGGGTGCCCTTTTATTGTCGGCCTGGTTTGTGATCCCTTTCCTGGATTATTACATTCGGGAAGATATCCACGTAAAGCACGTTTTTGCAAGAACGATCCAGAGCGAAGGACTGTTTTTCCCTCAGCTTTATATGCTGTACTGGCCCAATGGAGGCGAAAAACCGGATTTCGGCGGTCTTCTGCATGCCTATCCTTCCGGAGTGGGGCTTGCGGCTTTTGCCGCCGTGCTTGGCTATTATATCCTCTGGGGAACAGGCTTTTTCGGAACGAAGGGCGAAAAAACCTTAGAACTGTACGGTTTCGGAAAACGCTGCGCTGTTCTTTCCACGATGTTGATGGTGGTGAGCCTGCGGTCTTTCCCCTGGGACCTGATCCAGGAACACAGCGGGATGTTCAAGGGTCTGATCAGCGGGATCCAGTTTCCCAACCGGTTTTTGCAGTGGGCTCTGTTATTCGGAACAGTGTGTATCGGATGCATTCTCTTACGGCTTTCCGAAGACTCGGCAGAGCGGTATCTGATGAAGACCTGTCTCATCGCATTCCTGGTTGTTTCCGTGTTTTACCAGACGGATCGGCTGACGGAAGACGGCGGTTGGTTTTACCTGGGCAATCCGGAAGGCATGGGGGTTGGCTATATTTCCGGAGGGGAATATCTGATCCAGGATACTGATCCCTCTCTTTTGAAGTATGAAAAGATCACCTGCGGAAGCGGCGTTTCATACAGCGGGCCGGTATTTGGGGCCCTTCGGTGTGACGCTTATGTGCAAAACGGTTCCGCAGAGGACAGTTATATAGAATTTCCTTTGCTGTACTATGGCGGGTATCGGGCTTTTGATGAAACCGGGAAGGCTCTTCCCGTGGTCTCGGGAGACAATCATGTGGTCCGGGTCATTCTTCCGGCGGGCTATACCGGCGGCGTTACGGCTGGATTTGTAAGCCCCGGATACTGGCGGATCGCTGAACTGATCAGCATCTTTTCTACTGTGGGGATTGTGATCCTTTGGCTTCGAAGAAGAAAATACGGCAGGATCCCCGAAGACGCTGTCCGGTCGGATGGAACGGAAACGGTACAGCCTTCCTTTTTTACGGAAAAGACCGGAAAGCCGGCAATCAAAGTGTTCCTTTTTGCTGCTACGCTCCTTCTTGTGGCGGCCCCTTATCTGACAGGCTATGTGTTCTTCGGATCTTATCTGATGGAAAACCTGGAGAAAATGGGCAGGATGGCACAGTCCTTATCTGTCTCTGAGCTATTCTCCGCGGGCGGGCTCTTTATGCTTCCCGGGGTACTTGCCAAAAAGATCGGAGCAGAGGACCCTCAGGCATATATTTTCCTGATCCTCTTTTGGGTGGTTGTGTTCTATTTTCTGTTAGTGAAGACTCTCAGAATGGCCTATAGGGGAAAAGAAACATCCGTTATTCCGGAATTTTCGGCTATGCTCTACCTGTTGTCACCACTGTCCCTTTATCTTCTGTATACGAAGACAGCCCTTGGAGACGTTGCGGCATATGTGCTGCTGGTACCGGCTTTTGCAGCGGTGTTAAAGATCCTTGAAAGAACGGGAGAACCTTTATCCCATAAACTGCGATATGTTCCTATCCTTGTATGCTCCGCGTTCGGGATCCTCATCGGCCTGAAAGGCGCCCTGAACCGGGGAAAAGAGATGGAGATCATCGCAGCCCCCTTAAAGGCGCTGAAGATGTTCCAGCTCTTTCCTTATAAAGGTGCCTATAATTACAAGATGTACCTCAGCAAACCCCTGCAGATCAGTCCGGTGTTTTTATTAGTGATCCTGGCAGCAGTTTTTCTTGCACTTGTCTGCAAAAACGGCTTCCGGATGGGGATGCGGACGAAGATCCTTTCCGTGATCTCCGGCGGCCTGGTGCTTTTGGGGTGTCTGCCCCTTCCCTGGCATGCACAGCCCCTTGGGTTTTATAAGCTGGGGGGAACTTCGGGGATCCTGGCGTTGGCAAACGGGCTTGTGCCCTTTATCCTTTTGAGTTTTGATGAAAACCTGCAGAAGGCGGAGGTATCCCGCAGGACAAAACTTGCGGTAACGACTACGATCCTGATGCTGGCAGTCGGGCTGGCGATCTTCCAGATGAATGATATCCTGCTTGAGAGTGAGGCTTTATGGCTGGAGAAATAACAGTCCTTAAGTGGCTGCGAGAACGACAATTCAATAAAAAGACCGTTGCGGCCCTTTTGGGGATCCTTCTGGTTTCCTCCCTGCCCCTCTTTCGCGGATATCTGCCGAGTACGGAGGGGGCGGCAGTCTTTCGGGACCTGCTGCTTGACCGGAGGCCGGGGAGCGATCCTGCGGTGACAGGACTGCTGATCCTTTGGGGGATCCAGATCCTGACACTGGTCCTTTCCTATTGTTCTTTTGAGAAAATGCCTCTGGCGGGAACTCTTTTGTATATGCTGTGCCCCTACCGGCTCTACATCGCTTACGATAAGATGGATCCGGCAAAGCTTCTGGTGTGGGCCTTTTTGCCCTTATCCATCTCCCTGCTTTTTCGGAAGCGGGCGGAAGGGGAGAAGACGGCCGGCAGATGGATCCGGGTCGGGATCGGTTTCGGGATCCTTCCCATGTCCTGGCGGCTTTTATCTGTTACTGCCGCGGCAGCGGAAGAGCCTTTCTGGGGTGGAGGATATGCCTTTGGGCAGTTCTTTACGCTGTTTGCCTATTTGGAAGATCATCCCGGAATGGGACTTGGGATCCTTTTGGGAACGGCGTATCTGCTCTATGAGTGCATCGCGGAGGACCGGAAGGTCTCCGGAGCGGGGAAAGGATTTGCTTTTGCAGGCCTTGTATTGATGATCCTGTCTCTAAGACGGTTCCCCTGGTATGTTTTGATCCGGGTGGTCCCGGGCCTGGGAGTGCTCCTTGCGCCCCTTGGAACAGCCGGAAGCTTTGCCGGGCTGTCGGCAGCGGTATTATGTTTTTCCGCATCCTCCGGAATGGCGGAAGTTTATGAAAAAGAAGAGAAATACCGCAAAACCGCCCTTTTTGTGCTGGTGATCGCGTTGGCGTTATTGCAGGGAATCTTTATGCAGAACGAGTACCTGTATTTCCAATATCCCCTTGAGTGATTCCGAGGCGATTTTGTGGTAGGATAGAAAGTGCCGTTTGTTTGACAAACATATTACGTAAATGATCGTTTCACAACGAAGGAGATAAATATATGAGCAAGATCATCTTAACAGGGGACAGACCCACGGGAAGGCTGCACATCGGCCACTATGTGGGTTCCCTGAAACGCAGAGTGGAACTTCAGAACTCCGGGGAATTCGACAAGATCTTTATTATGATCGCGGATGCCCAGGCATTGACCGATAACGCGGAACATCCCG
Source organism: Lachnospiraceae bacterium (assembly GCA_017477805.1). Lineage (GTDB taxonomy): Bacteria > Bacillota > Clostridia > Lachnospirales > Lachnospiraceae > SIG336. Next base: position 748 of record JAFUUM010000038.1, on the reverse strand, counting down.
AGAAGGTCAGACAGAATATCGTGGAAGTGGCCCTGGACTATCTGTCCGTTGGCCTGGATCCCGCGAAATCCAACCTGTTCATCCAGTCCCAGATCCCGGAACTGACGGAGTTATCCTTCTATTATATGAACCTGGTGACGGTTTCCAGACTACAGAGAAACCCCACCGTAAAGTCCGAGATCCAGATGAGAAACTTTGAAGCCAGCATCCCTGTGGGATTCTTCACCTATCCCATCAGCCAGGCTTCCGATATCACTGCATTCAAGGCTACATGTGTTCCCGTAGGTGAGGACCAGCTGCCCATGATCGAGCAGACCAAGGAGATCGTCAGAAAGTTCAATTCCGTTTACGGCGATACCCTGGTGGAACCCGACATCCTGCTTCCCGACAACAAATACTGCCTGCGTCTGCCCGGTATCGACGGCAGCGCGAAGATGAGCAAGTCCCTTGGTAACTGCATCTATCTTTCCGATACCGAGGAAGAGGTGGAATTCAAGGTACTCCGTAAGATGTTTACGGATCCCAACCACTTAAGAGTGGAAGATCCCGGTAAGGTAGAGGGCAACCCCGTATTTATCTACCTGGAAGCTTTCTCCAAGCCCGAGCACTTCGCAGAGTATCTGCCTGAGTATTCAGGTCTCGAGGAACTGGAAGATCACTATCGCAGAGGCGGTCTGGGAGACGTGAAGGTAAAACGGTTCCTGTTGAAGGTCCTGCAGGAAGAATTAGGACCCATCCGCGCAAGAAG
>JAFUUM010000037.1 GCA_017477805.1 Lachnospiraceae bacterium | reverse complement strand
CTGTATGCACGTCTTACTTCTTCTTGTTTGCTACTGTCTTCTTGGGACCTTTACGAGTTCTTGCGTTGGTCTTTGTCTTCTGTCCGCGAACAGGAAGTCCCTTTCTGTGACGGATACCGCGATAGCATCCGATCTCCTGAAGTCTCTTGATGTTCAGGGTAACTTCTCTTCTGAGGTCACCCTCTACAACGAATTCATTGTCGATCACTTCACTGATCGCCTTAACTTCGTCGTCTGTCAGATCTCTGCAGCGGGTATCAGGGTTAACCTTTGCCGCCTCCAGGATCTTATTTGAGCTGACTCTACCGATACCATAGATATAGGTGAGTCCGATTTCGACACGTTTGTCTCTGGGTAAATCTACTCCTGCAATACGAGCCATTTTCTTCCTCCTAAATAATGTGATGTGCTGCGTTGTGCACGCTACTAATTGAATGGGATCGTCCTTAAATATAGTAAGAACACGATCCAATCGAAACTACCGATCTTTCCGCTAAGCGGTTTCAAAAAGTAATCTATACAAGTAGATTAACCCTGAACCTGTTTATGCTTGGGATTTTCACAGATAATTCTGATTTTTCCTTTTCTCTTAATAACTTTGCACTTTTCGCAAATGGGTTTTACTGATGATCTAACCTTCATGTTAAACCTCCTTTCCAAAAAGACCGTTCTCGATTGTATCACAAAAGAACGTGTAATGCAAGCTTTATTTATCTCTCCAAATGATCCGGCCTTTGCTCAGATCGTAAGGAGACAGCTCCAATGTAACTTTGTCACCGGGAAGGATACGAATGAAATTCTGACGCAGCTTACCGCTGACATGAGCCAGAACCTGGTGTCCGTTTTCCAGTTCCACGGTGAACATGGTGTTGGGCAGTTTTTCAACTACCGTTCCTTCGATTTCAATAACGTCAGCTTTCGACATTCTTAACCTCCTGTATGATCTGCAGATCGGTTGCTTCCTCTTTTAAAAGTTTCTCTGTCAGTTCCGGCTTCTCATATTTTTTGATGAGCTGCAGGTGACGAGGGTTCTTTTTCTTGGGCTTTGCAATGGTATGTAGCTTTCCGTCTGCCAGATATACGTGTTTGTCATCCTCGCGGATGATCATGTAAACCTTTCCCTTGTCGTGACCGGCCAGCGATCTGGCAAGGTAACCAACATTTGTTTCTCTCATCATAAAGACCTGCGATCTTATTCCAGAATGGCGGTGATGGCTGCGAATACGTCTTTCATATCCACGGTACCGTCAACGGTCTTTAAGATGTTCTTCTTTGTATAGTAATCGATCAGTGGCTGAGTCTGATCATGATAAACTTTCAGTCTGTTAAGGACTGTCTCTTCTTTATCATCATCTCTCTGAACCAGCTCGCTGCCGCACTTGTCACAGATACCTTCCTGCTTGGGCGGGATATGTTCTATATGATAAGTAGCTCCGCATGTTAAGCAGGCTCTTCTTCCGGACATTCTCTTTACGATGTTCTCATCGGGAACGTCCACGTCAATGGCGTAATCGATCTGATCGTTTAACTTTGTCAGTTCCTGATCCAGAACTTCCGCCTGGGGAATGGTTCTGGGGAAACCGTCCAAAACGTAACCGTTTTTGCAATCATCCTGAGCGACTCTGTCAAGCAGGATCTTGACAGTCAATTCATCGGGTACCAGTTTGCCTTCGTCCATGTACTTTTTGGCTTCCTGGCCCAGAGGTGTATTGTTCTTGATGTTCGCACGGAAAATATCTCCGGTGCTGATGTGAGGAATAGCGAACTTCTCGGCGATCATCTTCGCCTGTGTTCCTTTACCCGCTCCGGGTGCCCCCAACATAATGATCTTCATAAGAATTTTGTCCTCCCCGCATTAAATAGGTTAAGGGATGGGGCGAAAACCGCCCCACCCCGCCTTTTTAAATTCCAACTCGGGATCAATCGTTCAAAAATCCCTTGTAGTTTCTAACCAGCATCTTACTCTCGATCTGCTTCAGGGTATCGATGATAACGCTGACGATAATGATCAGGCTGGTACCGCCGAAGGATACGCTTGCGCCGAACACACCGCTGAAGATGAAGGGGATGACACATACGATAGACAGGCCAACCGCTCCGATGAATACGATGTAGTTCAGTACTCTGGTCAGATAATCACTGGTGGGCTTACCCGGTCTGATACCGGGGATGAAGCCGCCCTGCTTCTTCATGTTCTCTGCAACTTCCAATGGATTGAAAGTAATGGAAGTATAGAAATATGCAAAGAAGATCACAAGCAGAACATAGATCAGCAGACCGATGGAATAAACAGGTGTGCTGGGTTTGCACCAGTTATTGGAACTGAGCATTTTTAAAATGTGTCCTCCGATGCTGGTTCCGCCATCCACACCGATGAGAGCGCAGATGATAACAGGGAACTGCATGATAGAGGAAGCGAAGATAACGGGGATAACGCCGGAAGTATTCACCTTTAAGGGAATATTCTGGGAAGATCCGCCCATCATCTTTCTGCCCTGTACTTTCTTAGCGTACTGCACAGGGATCTTACGGATCGCTGCATTCAGCAGGATAACGAGAACGATCATCGCAAGGATGATAGCCACGATCAGTACTGCGGCAACAACGCCTGCAGCAACATTTCTGCTGAACACGAACTGCTTGAACAGGGCATTGAGCTCCTGAGGCAGTCTGGAAATGATATTGATCGTCAGGACGATGGAGATACCATTTCCGATACCTTTTTCAGTGATCCGCTCACCAACCCACATCAGGAAAGCAGAACCTGCAGTCAGGGCTACGATAACCGTGATCACGTTAAAGGCATTGTAGTTTTCCAAAAGCCCCTGGCGGCCAAAGCCGATGGCCATGGCCGAAGCTTCCAAAATGGAAAGGGCAATTGTCACATATCTGGTAATAGCGACCAGTTTTTTACGACCCTCTTCACCGTCTCTCTGCATCTCTTCCAGCTTGGGAATAGCAATGGTAAGCAGCTGGATGATGATGGAGGATGTGATGTACGGTGTGATGTTCAGGGCAATGATAGACATATTGAGGAAGGAACCACCGGTAAATGCATCAAAAAAGTTAAATGCGTCACCGGTCTGTGCTGCGAACCAATCAGCAAAATAGTTCCTGTCAGTACCCGGAACCGGGAGCTGGGAAGCGATACGGATCACTACCAGCATCATAATCGTAAACAGAATCCTCTGTCTGATCTCTTTTACTTTAAGTGCATTCTTCAGTGTTGTCAGCATTAGATCACCTCAGCAGTTCCACCAACAGCCTCAATCTTTTCCTTTGCGGATGCGCTGTATGCGGCAACCTTCACATTGAGTTTCTTGGTAAGTTCTCCGTTTCCGAGGATCTTAACGCCGTCACCAGCCTTGCTGATGATACCCTTCTCTAACAGGGTCTTAACATCTACTGTCTCACCGTTTTCAAACTTCTCCAGCATGCTAACGTTGATGCTGATGATCTCTTTAGCATTTCTGTTCTTGAAGCCTCTCTTGGGCAGACGACGATAAATGGGCATCTGACCACCTTCAAAACCGGGTCTGGGTGCACCGGAACGAGCCTTCTGGCCCTTGTGACCCTTACCAGCGGTCTTGCCGTTGCCTGAACCGTGGCCACGGCCTCTTCTGAAGTTATCGCTATGCTGGGAGCCCTCAGCAGGTCTTAAATTTGATAATTCCATAGCCTTGCCTCCTTAGTTCTCTTCTACTTTTACTAAATGCTGTACCTTGAAGATCATTCCTCTGGTGGCCTCGTTGTCAGGCAGTTCAACCGTCTTGTGAAGCTTGGTAAGACCCATAGCTTCAACGGTTGCTCTCTGCTTGGGGATCGCACCGATGGGAGATTTTACTAAGGTAACTTTGATTGTCTTGTTTGCTGCCATTTTACTCTCCTTTCAAGTGAAACGCCCGGGCTTAAGCTGTCACTTCTTCAACAGATTTTCCACGGTTTGCGGCTACTTCCTCAGGAGTCTTTAACTGGCTCAGGCCGTTGATTGCCGCCAGAACTACGTTCTGCTTGTTGTTGGAACCAAGAGACTTGGTACGGATATTCTTGATGCCTGCAAGTTCACAAACGATACGAGCGGGACCACCTGCGATGATACCGGTACCTTCGGGAGCTCTCTTTAAGAGAACGGAAGCAGAACCGAAGTTTCCGATATAGTCGTGGGTAATACTTGCGTTTTCATCCATTGCAACGCTTACAAGGTGCTTGATGGCATCCTCTTTACCCTTACGGATAGCTTCGGGAATTTCGGTTGCCTTTCCAAGACCTGCGCCAACGTGTCCATTGCTGTCACCGACAACTACTAAAGCGGTGAAACGCATATTACGGCCGCCCTTTACTACTTTGGTAACTCGCTTAATGGTAACGACTTTCTCAGTCAGTTCCATATTGCTTGTATCGACCAATGAATGTTTCATGCGATGTTTCTCCCTTCCTTAGAATGTCAAGCCAGCTTCTCTGGCTGCGTCTGCAAGTGCTGCGATCTTACCCTGGTATATAAAGCCGCCGCGATCAAAGATAACTTCCTTGATACCCTTTTCAACTGCTCTCTTACCGATCACACTGCCAAGGTATGCTGCTGCTTCAACGTTGTTGGTCTTCTCAACCTTGGACTTTACTTCCTGCTCATTGGTGGAAGCGCTTACCAGGGTCTTGCCAACGGTATCGTCGATAATTTGAGCATACATATGATTATTGCTTCTGAATACGCACAGACGAGGTCTCTCGGCAGTACCGTTCAAACGGTTGCGCATTCTGTAGTGCTTTTTAGCACGAACTTCCTGTCTAGATACTTTACTAACCATTTTACACTCTCCTTATCTTACTTCTTACCGGTCTTACCGACTTTACGTCTGATGGTTTCGTCAGCATACTTGATACCCTTGCCCTTATAAGGCTCAGGTCTTCTCTTATCTCTGATCTCAGCTGCAAACTGACCAACTTTTTCTTTATCAATACCCTTTACGATAATGATATTCTGACCTTCCAGAACGGTCTCGATCCCTTCGGGATCAGTCATCTCAACGGGGTGAGAATAACCTAAAGATAAAGTCAAATTCTTGCCGGCCTTGGCTGCTTTGTAACCAACGCCGTTGATCTCAAGCTTCTTCTCATAGCCGTCAGTAACACCAACTACCATGTTGTGGATCAGTGTTCTGGTCAGACCATGAAGAGATTTCATTTTCTTTAAATCGTTGGGTCTGCTTACGGTAACCTCTGCGCCTTCTACCTTGATCTCCATCTCAGAGGGTAAAACTCTGGTCAGGGTTCCCTTAGGCCCTTTTACAGTCACCTGATTATTTTCTGCAACTTCCACAGTAACACCTGCGGGGATTGCGATTGGCATTCTTCCTATACGTGACATGCCCGTACCTCCTTACTTAATATCGTGTCGTCAATTACCAAACAAACGCCATTACTTCGCCGCCAACACCAAGCTCACGAGCTTTCTTATCGGTGATAACACCCTGATTGGTGGAGATGATGGCAATTCCGAGACCGCCAAGTACCTTAGGCAGGTTCTCCTTACCGGCATATACTCTCAGACCGGGTTTGGAAATCTTCTTCAGTCCGGAAATGATCTTTTCGTTCTTGTCGGCACCATACTTTAAGGTGATACGGATATCTTTAAAGTTTCCGTTGTCTACAAGATCGAATTTTTTGATGAAGCCCTCATCAAGAAGGATCTGAGCGATCGCCAGTTTCATCTTAGATGAAGGGATATCTACTGTATCATGTTTTGCAGTATTTGCGTTACGGATTCTTGTAAGCATATCTGCAATAGGATCACTTGTTGTCATAACGCTCTTTCCTCCTTACCAGCTTGCTTTCTTCACACCGGGGATCTCTCCCTTGTATGCGAGTTCACGGAAGCAAATTCTGCAAATTCCGTATTTCTTCAGTACTGAATGTGGACGTCCACAAATCTTGCAACGTGTGTAAGCTCTGGTGGAGAACTTAGGTTTACGCTGCTGTTTGATCTTCATAGAAGTCTTAGCCATGAATTTTCCTCCTGTTATTTTGCAAAGGGCATGTTGAACAGTCTGAGAAGCTCTCTTGCTTCCTCATCTGTCTTAGCGGTCGTAACCATGATTACGTCCATGCCGCGAACCTTGTCAATCTTATCGAATTCGATCTCAGGGAAGATGATCTGCTCTTTGATACCCAGAGAGTAGTTACCTCTTCCGTCGAAACCATTGGGGTTTACACCGCGGAAATCACGCACACGGGGCAAAGCCAGATTAACAAGACGATCCAGGAATTCATACATCTTCTCGCCGCGAAGGGTAACCTTGCAGCCGATAGCCTGTCCTTCTCTGATCTTGAAGTTAGCGATAGATTTCTTCGCCTTTGTCAGCACTGCATGCTGGCCGGTAATGGTCTCAAGCTCCGCAGCAGCGGTCTCAAGTACCTTGGGATTTTCCTTAGCTTCGCCGATCGCCATGTTAACAACGATCTTGTCGAGCTTGGGAACTTCCATAACGTTCTTATAACTAAATTTCTTGGTCATAGCGTCTACGATCTCATTCTGATACTGCTCTTTCAGTCTGCTCACCAGCTTAAGCCTCCTTTCCAGTCTTCTTCTTGTCTACGACCACGTCGATCACGTCGCCGGTAGACTTTGCATAACGAACTTTCTTGGTGCCGTCCATCTTGAAGCCTACTCTGGTGGCTTTTCCCTTGTGAACATACATCACGTTGGAAAGATCCATAGGAGCTTCCACCTGGATGATGCCGCCCTGAGGGTTTGCTGAGGAGGGTTTGGTATGCTTGGTTACCATGTTAAGACCCTCAACGGTTACCTTGTTGTTCTTATGATCAACGGCAATTACTTTGCCTTCGTTGTTTTTGGCTTTACCTGCGATTACGCGAACGGTATCACCTTTTTTGATCTTACTTGATGCCATCCTGCTACCTCCTATAATACTTCCGGAGCAAGGGATATGATCTTCATGAACTGTTTCTCACGAAGCTCTCTTGCAACGGGCCCAAAGATACGGGTTCCTCTCGGAGTCTTGTCATCTTTGATGATCACGGCTGCGTTCTCATCGAAACGGATGTAAGAACCGTCTTTACGACGAGCGCCCTTTACGGAACGTACCACAACAGCCTTAACAACGTCACCCTTCTTTACAACACCGCCGGGTGTTGCATCTTTAACAGAGGCAACGATGATATCGCCGATATTGGCATATCTTCTTGTAGATCCGCCCATAACTCTGATGCAAAGGAGTTCTTTGGCACCGGTGTTATCAGCGACCTTCAATCTGGTTTCCTGCTGAACCATGATAAATCTCCTTTCGAATACTCGAATAAACTTATTTTGCTCTCTCTAAGATCTCAACAAGTCTCCATCTCTTG
>JAFUUM010000458.1 GCA_017477805.1 Lachnospiraceae bacterium | reverse complement strand
AGCGATCTGGCGGCGCTGCACATAATCCGGCTGGTCCATAAACGCTTCTATCGTGGATGCCTTCAGAAGGGCATTTCTTTTGACACTTTCCGTCAGACTCCGTGCCCGGTTGATCTCCTCCATACGCAGTGTGCAGGCCTTTTTACCGACGGTCTGTTTCCCGGTTTTGGGATCCTTATCCCGAATCGAGCGCATGAAATGATAGTCCCGGACGCCCTCCAGTCCTTTGATATTTAATGCCGCCCATGCTGCCAGTTCCGTAGCCTTGATCTTTCCTTTCTCCGTTTCCGCATATTTAACGACTGCCTCTAAAAGCAGGTCTTCGGGGAATTTCTGTGTTCTTGCCATTCGCCGTATTTCTCCTTTGCACTGATGTCGCAGCCCATCCGGTACCGGCTGGCATCGGTCTGGACCGACAGGAACAGTTCTTCCATAGATATGTCCTGCTTTTTGGCTTTCAAGGTACTGTTCATAAACTCAATGACGCGTTTTGCTCCGTCATCAGCCCGTTTCTTCTGTGTTTCCATGAAATTTGACAGTTCCCGGTTCGAAGGCCGGTAGAACCGGCAGCCCATGCAGTCGGCAAGATGACCCTCCTTAATGCAGTCATCAAGATCTTCGGGATCTGAAAGACGCTTTTCGGACAGGCATTGCGAATGCGCTCCGGCGGCAGCCAGTTTCCCTTTTCCATGCATTTCCTGTTCATATCTGCGGTCGTATTCCATCTTCTTCTGGAAGCGGATCACGGAAGAAGCCCAGATCGTTTCAGAAATGTTTGTGTAATAACCCGAACTCGTATCAATGTGCACATGGTCTGCAAGCTGGCGGCAGATATCCTCGCCGGCATTCTGGAAGTACAGGTTGGCCATCGCAATCGGCCTGCTGTCGCCTGCCGTGACCTTCTCGAATTCCGGGATCCCGGCAGCGTATTTCGCAAAGTCATAGCAGGGATTGCCAATGATCCGCTCTTCCATGAACTCTGCCAGAAGGTGGTTAAAGGCCTGAAGGGAGAGCATGCCATTGATCATAAGATCGCTGTACTCAAAGAGGAAACGGCGGTCCTGGCCGGAAGTGACCGCTATGTATTTTTCAATCGTTGCGGCAACGGCATTATCCGGGATCTCATAGGTGAATTCCCTGTAGTCCCTGTCAACGTCATAATAAACAGTTCGTTTCCCTTTCTTAAGCCTTGTCCTGCGTACGGTAAGGATGGCTTTCCCATCTTCAGTGCGGCGTATGCAGTCTTTCGGGGTCACAAGCATCTCGGTTGCCCGGAGAGGCAGGATAAAAGTGATATTCACCCAGAAATAGATAGGGAACCATTTCCGGAATGAAGCCTCATCCGGATCGCTACGGAAAAGGGTATTGATCTCGTTCTCGATCACCAGATAGTTCATAACAGGCGAGAGGGTTCTTTGCCGTGTGCCTGTTTCCTTTTCCAGAGCGATCCGGGAGAAGATGTCCCGGATCTGCTTATCCGGTGTATTGATAAACGCGAGGAAATCTTCAATGGCTGCAATGCCGGAAGCCTTCAACTTGAACCCTTTCCCCGGGAAACCTTCCAAAAAACTTTTGATGACATTCAGCCTGTCCCGGGATATCGTCTGGTAAATATATATGCCGTTGCAGTAAATAGCATAACACCGGAGCATGTTTTTCATCGTGCCGATGCTGATCCCGAAGGCCCGCCCGCAGTGCTTTTGGTAAGCATCCGGGTTGATGGCGAAATTCATTCCGGAATGCCTGACCCCGGAATACCCCATCCACAGGTCACTGTCAAAAGCACCGGTGAGTTTCCCTTCTTTTACAAGCTCCTCATGGAGCCTGCGGCATTTCTCCAGGGTGGTGGCACTGTAAGTGTGGCTTTTGTAGATCACCACTTCATCTGTTTCGATTTTTCTCAGGAGATTACTCATGAAGCACCTCCTTCAGCAGCTTTCTGATAGAGACCTTCTCCGCACCGGACATCTCCCGGATCACATCGTTCAAAACATCCTGGAATGCCGGAATGATATATTTACGCAAAGCGGCTTCATACTTTTTATCCTCCGTACACCGGGCTTTTTCGGCGTAATCCCGGATAACCCTTGCCAAGGCAGGTATCCCTTCGCTTGTAAATACGTAATGCGGGCAAAGGTTTGCCAGGCAGGATTCATAAAGGGGATGGTCGCAGCACAGTC
>JAFUUM010000036.1 GCA_017477805.1 Lachnospiraceae bacterium | reverse complement strand
TAATTTTCTGAATCAGGGTTTTTTCCTTGCGATTTTCCTCCACATAATTGAAAGAGAAAAACTCGCAAAAGTGCGTAAATTCAAGGATTGTCAGGTATTCTGCCTTGTTAGCAGAACCACAGTCTCCACATGCACCGTTTGGGGAAACATATCAACGGGAGTGACTTCCGTCAGTTCATAGCGTCCGTCCTCACACAGGATCTTTAGGTCCCGGGCCAGGGTTGCGGGATCGCAGCTGACGTAGACGATGCGCTTTGGCGCCATCTGCAGCATGGTGGAAAGGCAGGCGGCATCACATCCTTTTCTGGGGGGATCCACAACGATGACATCGATCTGCTCTTCCGGGTTCTTCTCATACCAGGCAGGAAGCACTTCCTCTGCTTTTCCCACAAAAAACTCAGTATTCAAAAGGCTGTTATCTTCAGCATTTTTCTTTGCATCTTCAATGGCCTGGGGAATGATCTCCACGCCGTAGACTTTCTTAGCTCTCTGTGCAAGAAACAGGGAGATACTGCCAAGGCCGCAGTACAGATCCCAGACTGTTTCGTTTCCGGTAAGCTCCGCATAGGAAAGAGCCAGGGAGTAAAGCTGCTCCGTCTGCACGGGATTGACCTGGAAAAAGGAGTTTGGCGAAATGCGATATCTCACTTCCTCCCCCGTCAGTTTCCCCTTTTCCCAAAGCCGCAGGGTATCTTCAATGGTTTCCTCACCCCAGATGGTCCGGGTCTTTCGGCCCATGATCACATTGGTGCGCTCTGTATTGGTGTTGAGGGAGATGGACTTCACCTCCGGGATCGCCGATAATTTGCCGATCAACAGTTCCTGATCCGGCACCTGCTCTCCGTTAATGATCAGGCATACCATAAGACCGCCGGTAGCATGGCTCTTGCGGATCAGCACATGACGAAGAAGACCCTCGCCGGTCGCTTCGTTGTAGATCAGGTCATTGCCCTTCTTTCCCTTACCGGCTTCCCCAGCATATTCCAGCACCGCCTCCAGCACTGCCTTGTTTTCTGCAGCCCCGATCTCACAATCCGTGTGAGGAATGATGCTGTGGGTATGACCTGCGTAAAAGCCCGCAATGGCCCGGCCTTCCTTATCTCTGCCCAGGGGATACTGGGCTTTGCAGCGGTAATGCCGGGGATCCTCCATCCCCACGGGAGCCTGCATGATACGGTCAAGAAGTGCTTCTTCAAAGCCCCCGATCCGCTTCAGGCAGTTATAGACCTTGTCCCTCTTAAACGCCAGCTGCCGTTTATAATCCATGGCCTGGATCTGACAGCCGCCGCAGGAGCGGTACACATCACAGGGCGGTGTGATCCTGTCGGGAGAAGGGCTGATGATCTTCTGCAGTCTTGCAAAGGCCATGTTCTTTTTGGCTTTCATCACCGTTACCTTAACAACGTCTCCGGGCAGCGTATCTTTGACAAAGAAGGGAAAGCCATCGACTTTGCCGATGCCTTCCCCTTCCGATCCAAGATCCTCTATGCGTAATTCCAGTTCCTGGTTCTTTTTCCAAGGGGCCTGGTTCATTTCTTTCATATTTGACCTCGTATTCCTTCTTTGCGGCGATAATCTTTAGATATCCACTCTCGTTCTTGTTACGTTGCTCTCAAGGAGCCTGTTGAATCCAAGCCAGCCTGCCTGCTCCTCGCTGCTCTCCAAAAGCTCCGTAAAGGTTTCCATCTTCGCATCCGTGTTGTCTGCGAAATTCAGTGCCACCGCCTCAATAATGGCAGGTTTTTTGGGAGAACCGAATTCCAATTCCCCGTGATGGGCCAATATACAGTGCTTTAATTCGGATTCCAGACGCTTGGGGAAGCCCGGGATCCGGCGGATCTTTTCGCCCACCATCTCCGAGCCCATGACGATGTGGCCCAGGAAGTTACCGTCATCCGTGTAATCATTCACAGGAAACTCGGATAATTCTCTGGTCTTTCCGATATCATGGCAAAGGGCTGCTGTCAGCAAAAGGTCCCTGTTGAGCATATGGTATCTGGTGCAATAGAAATCGCAAAGCTTGGTAACGCTCAGGGTATGCTCCAGAAGGCCACCGATAAAACCGTGGTGCACGCTCTTTGCTGCGGATGCTTTCTTAAAGAGACTTACAAACTCCTCATCTTCCACGAAGAATGCCTGCAGCACCTTTTTCAGATACTCGTTCTGGATACTCTGCACGAACTTCAAAACTTCGCCGTACATCTCCTCGATGTCATAACGGCTGGTGGGCAGGTAATTGGATGCGGTATATTCTCCGGGCTGGGCGATGCGGGTACGTTTGATGCTGACCTGAAGCGCACCGTTAAAGCTGGTCACATCTCCGTAGACTTCCACATAATCCAGAGCATCGAAATCCACGATGCCTGCACTGTTGGGATCCCAGATCTTGGCATCGATGGTACCGGTCTTATCCTGCAGGACCACGTTCTCGTATGCCTTGCCGTTCTTGGTCACAGCGCTGTTCTTCTGCTTGCACAGATAAATGTCGGAAACTCTGTCTCCGTCACGAAAATCCTTGATAAACTTCATGTTACTGAAAATCCTCCAAATCTCTATATCCTGATCTTATCTCGCCGGCGCCCCGTTTTGGGCCCGCAGCGTAGCAGTTACGGTCATCTGGGTGTATTCCTCACCCTGCTGCCTGTTGATGGTCATTTCGATCTCGTCCCCGACGGAGGTCTGGTTTAACTTGCTCACAAGACCCGCAAAACTTGCCACGTCTTCTCCGTTAAAAGTGCTGATGATATCACCGCTCTGGATCCCTGCTGCCATGGCGGGAGAATCCACCTCGATGGAAGTGATCACCGCTCCGGCGGGAAGTCCGTATTCCACCCGAAGGGCCGTACTGAGCTCTGCTCCGTGAACCCCAAGGTAAGGCATGTTCTGATCGTTACTGATCTTTTCAATGGTCTTCTTTAAACTGGAAATGCCGATGGCACAAAGCTGGTTGCTCATGCCCTGAGTCTGCATGCCATTATACAAGATGCCCACAACCTGACCGTCCAGATTGATGAGGATACCGTTGGCCTTTCCGCTGCCGTAAATGTCCGTCCGGATCAGGCGATAATCCGAATCCGTCAATCCCATGGCTTCGTTCTGGGAAGTGATTGTCCCGTAGTAAACGGATCCGTAGGTACCGTTGGGGGCTCCCAATGCGATCACAGGCTGGCCGATGAGAGAATTGCCCACGGAACTTCCAAGGGTGGGAAAAGCGATGCGGGATGCCGTCACGCTGTCCAGCTCCGCAAGCTCTACCGCCAGGATCGCATACCCCGTGACCATATCTGCCTGCACGATCTGGGCCGGCAATTCCTTACCGTTATTAAAGGTCACGATGATCTTGGCTGCACGCTTGATATCATCATATTTTACAAGGATCAAAAGGTCTCGTCCGTTTTCCGCAAGAACGAGCCCGGAGGTCTGGTCCGAATTTCGAAGGGACATATTGATCCAGCTGCCGTCTTCCGAAAGAGCTGTGACCGTCACCAGGGACTTGGAAAACTCGTCCGTCAGCTTTCTTAACGCTGCGTACGCATTCCGGTAATCTGCCAATTCCAGGCTGGCGGCTTCCATTGCCGTGAGGTCTTCTGCAACCTCAGTTTCTTCCAACGGATCCGGCTCCCCTTCACCGGAAGCATTCCCTGTATGTTCCGTCACTTCCCCCTGCTGGGTCCCGCTGCCTTCACCGGCTCCGTTTTCTCCGGGGTTATCAACCCCTTCATTTCCTTCCACCAAAGACTCCTCAGTCCCGGTCTCCGTTGCTTCCCGTCTGATGATCTGCAGCTGATACTCATCCGCCACCATATCCTGGGGGTTTAATTCCGAAGTCTCTTCCGGGAACAGCACCGGGGATACCTTTACTTCTTCCGTTTTTGTCAGTTTACCGCTGATAAAGGGCTGCAGTAACGCAAAGGTGATGCAGGCCACAAGGCCAAAGAGCACTGCCATTCCCACCGTCATCAAAGTCCTGCGGAGCAGGCGCTTTTTATTGATGGGGCGCTCTTTGATCTTTTCTTTGAGAAAATCCGTATCCGCCAGGGTAGAGGAGACGATCTTGTCCTCTTCCTGCCTGTGGAGACGGGCTTCTTCCCGGGCTTTATTATTTAGTTCCTGATCTTTTTCATGATTATTTAAGTCTGACACACTGATCACCCTGGCTCAAAGCCATATTTTTTCATGCGTTTTCAGTATAGACTATCCCCGAAACCGTGTAAAGAACAGAGGTTTTGTGCTATTATGAGACGAGGGTCTACAGGTCAGAGCATCTTCTGTGCTTGCACGAAGAAGATGCTCTGACTTGGAGGCCCGGAAGACATGAGGAAGAAGCAGGGTGCAACGCAGCCCTGCGAATTCCGAATGTCTTGCAGGATTGCGAGAGTCGCAAAGCGACGGAGCAATCCGTATCACCTAGATTTAGTAAGGATTCCAACCATGATGAACGAAAAATCACTCCGTATTTTGGAGTATGACAAGATAAAGGCAATGCTGCGGGACCGGGCAACATCCGATCCCGGACGGGAATTATGCGATAAGCTCCGCCCCTCCGTTGTCCTGAAAAACATCGAGACCGCACAGCAGGAAACCTCTGATGCGCTCTCAAGGCTCCTGCGCTACGGCAGCACCAGCTTTGGATCCAACCGGGAATTCGGCCCCGCCATTCTGGCATTAAAAGCCGGCTCTTCCCTGTCTGCACCGGAACTGCTCCACCTGGCATCCTTCCAGGAAAACGTCTCGAGGATCAAAGCCTATGACCGCTCCGGCGACGGACGCCCCAGCACCATTCCCGATACCACAGCCACAAAACGGGACGTGCACATCGATCCGGAAACCGGCGAAGAGATGGCCGACCGGGATTCTCTGCAGGAGTACTTCGATGCCCTGGCACCTCTTACTCCCCTGTCTTCGGAGATCCGCCGCTGCATCCTCTCGGAAGAAGAGATCGCAGATGATGCCAGCCCCAACTTAAAACGAATCCGCCGTGAGATCCGCCTTACCGGGGACAAGATCCACACCCAGCTTGGTAACATGCTCTCCGGCTCTTACCGCACCTATCTTCAGGATGCGGTCATCACTCAGCGTGACGGCCGATACTGCATCCCCGTTAAGAGCGAGTACAAATCCCAGGTGCCCGGCATGGTCCACGACCAGTCCTCCACCGGCTCCACCTTTTTCATCGAGCCCGCCATCGTCGTTACCCTGAACAACAAGCTCCGGGAACTGGCCGTCGAAGAAAAGGAAGAGATCGAAAAGATCCTGGAAGACTTAAGTGCTCTGGCCGCGGAACATGCAGAAGAGATCAAGGTCAATAACAAAACCATGACCACCCTGGACTTCATCTTCGCTAAAGCAGGCCTTGCCCTGGAGATGAATGCCACCAGGCCCATCTTCAACGAAGAACACAGGCTGAACATCCGAAAAGGACGTCACCCTCTCATCGATAAAAAAGCCGTTGTCCCCATCGATATTTCCCTTGGGGAGAACTTCGACCTCCTGATCATCACCGGTCCCAACACCGGCGGTAAGACCGTATCCTTAAAGACCGTGGGGCTCTTTACCCTCATGGGTCAGTCCGGTCTTCATATCCCCGCCCTGGACCGCTCCGAACTGTCGGTCTTTAACGACGTGTTTGCGGATATCGGTGACGAGCAGAGCATAGAGCAATCTTTATCCACATTCTCGTCCCATATGACGAATATTGTCCACATCCTCAAGGAAGCGGACGAGAATTCCCTGTGCCTTTTCGACGAACTGGGTGCCGGAACGGACCCCACGGAAGGTGCAGCACTGGCCATCTCCATCCTGGATCACCTCCATACATCGGGGATCCGGACCATGGCCACAACCCACTACAGCGAGCTCAAGGTTTACGCCTTATCCACCTCCTTTGTGGAAAATGCCTGCTGCGAATTTGACGTACAGTCCCTGCGGCCCACCTACCGCCTGCTCATCGGTATCCCCGGAAAGAGTAACGCCTTTGCCATCTCCAAACGCCTTGGCCTTCCGGACTTTATCATCGATGCCGCAAAAGGCCAGATCACAAAATCTCAGGAAAGCTTCGAAGACCTGATCTCCTCCCTGGAACAGAGCAAGGTCACTATCGCCAAGGAAGAAGAAGAGATCATCCGGCTCAAGAAAGAAGCCGAAAGCCTGAAGGCACAGGTAGAGACCGAGCAGGAAAAACTCGCCGCTTCCAAGGAAAAGATGATCCAGGAAGCAAGACAGGAAGCCCGGGACATCCTGCAGGAAGCCAAAGACTATGCGGATGAGACCATCAAAGCCTTCCGCAAAGCCGGCGAGAATGCCTCCATCAAGGATCTTGAGGATGCAAGACAAAGTCTGGGCGGCAAGATCAGTGCCCATAACAATAAACTCTCGGTACAAAACAAAGCTGCAAGATCCGCCTCCGGCGGCTTAAAGCCCGGCCAGATCCAGCTTGGGGATAAGGTAAAGATCCTCTCTCTTGGCCTTACGGGAACCGTCAATTCTTTCCCGGATCACGGCGGCAACCTCTTTGTCCTCTGCGGCATCATGCGCATGCAGACAAACCTGAAGGACTTAGAGCTTGTGCCTGAGCAGACCATCACCGGCGACGGTGTCTTCGCCGCAAAATCCGGCAAGGGCCGAAGCTCTGTCGGAAAGATGCGGATGTCCAAGTCCTACAGCGTCTCTCCGGAGATCAATCTCCTTGGTATGACGGGGGACCAGGCTGTTTCCAAACTGGACAAGTACTTAGATGATGCATACCTGGCTCACTTATCCAGTGTCCGTATCGTACACGGCAAAGGCACCGGCGCCCTGCGTCAGGCCGTCCATCAGCACTTAAAGCGCGTGAAATACGTTGCCTCCTTCCGTCTCGGTGAGTTCGGCGAAGGCGACTCCGGCGTTACCATCGCAACCTTCAAGGAATCCTAGAAAGGAGCCTATATGGCAGTCAAACAGAAAATCCTCATTGTGGATGACGACAACAACATCGCCGAGCTCGTGTCCCTGTACCTGACCAAGGAGTGCTTCGAGACCATGATCGTAAATGACGGAGAAAGCGCCCTGACAGCCATCGACACTTTCCAGCCCGGCCTCATGCTCCTGGACCTGATGCTGCCCGGCATCGACGGGTATCAGGTATGCCGTGAAGTCCGCGCCAAATCCACCCTGCCCATCATCATGCTCTCCGCAAAGGGAGAAGTCTTTGATAAGGTGCTTGGTTTAGAGCTTGGCGCCGATGATTACATGGAAAAGCCCTTTGATGCCAAGGAGCTTGTCGCAAGAGTAAAAGCTGTCCTTCGGAGATACAAAACCTCCGCTGCTGTTCCCACAGACAGCGGTGAAAAGAAGGTGGAGTATCCCGATCTAGTCATCAATCAGACCAACTACTCCGTCCTCTATATGGGCGAAAAAGTGGAGATGCCGCCCAAGGAATTGGAACTCCTTTACTTCCTTGCCGCATCCCCCAACCACGTCTTTACAAGGGAACAACTCCTGGACCAGATCTGGGGCTATGAGTACATCGGCGATACCCGTACCGTGGATGTCCACATCAAACGCCTCCGGGAAAAGATCAGCGACCATGAACACTGGCGCATCTCCACCATCTGGGGCATCGGTTACAAATTCGAAGTGAAATAGGAAAGAAGTTACATATGCATATTGTTTTACATCAGCCGGAAATACCGGCAAATACAGGAAATATCGGGCGGACCTGTGTGGCCACAGGTTCGTCCCTTCATTTGATCGAGCCCCTGGGCTTTCACCTGGATGAAAAGTCCATCAAACGCGCAGGCATGGATTACTGGCCAAAGCTGGATGTCAGCCGTTACATGAACTTCGCGGAGTTTCAGGAGAAACATCCGGGTGCGAAGATCTGGATGGCAACAACGAAGGCTCACCAGGTCTATTCCGATGTATCTTTTGGTCCGGATGATTTTATCATGTTCGGTAAGGAAAGTGCCGGCATCCCCGAGGAGATCCTTGTGGATCATGAGGATACCTGTATCCGCATCCCCATGTTGGAAGACATTCGCTCCCTGAATCTTTCCAATGCGGTCGCAATTGTACTTTATGAAGCGCTACGCCAAAATCAGTTTCATGGATTAGAGGAATTTGGTGAATTGCATAGAATGAAATGGAAAACTAAAGATAACTAGAACTTGAACATATGTTCGATTTATGATATCATAAAAAGTGGGAGTGCTACTTTGACGGTGGCGGTTGGCCCTCAGTTACTATTCACCAAGGATAAATCCCTGCGATACCGGAGGGATCGCTTTCTGGGAAATAAACTGAAGGGACTGATGCGTTATGACCATACTTGAGTTTTCAGCTTTGGTTACGCTTCTTTTGGGAGCGTTTGGCCTTGGCTATAAAGTAGGCAAAAATGCAAAATGACCGCCTCAGCCTGAGAAACTGACGGTCATTTTGTATCCGTTTTTCGAGGGCTAGCCGTTACTAAAGGGTAGCACTCCTTTTTTATGTACTTTTACTATACTCCATGATTGCCAAAATTGCAATCACTCCTCATCTCCGTACACAATGGGAAGGGAGAAGGTAAATTCCGTACCGACACCCTCCGTGGAGATGACGTTGATATGTTCGTTGTGGGCACCGATGATCTCTTTCACGATGGAGAGACCGAGACCGGTGCCTTTTTTGTCTTTTCCGCGGGAGGAGTCGGATTTATAGAACCGATCGAAGATCAGCTTCTGATCCTCTTTGGGGATACCGATACCGCTGTCCTTCACGGAAATAAAGATCTTGCTCTTTCTCTCCACGGTTTCCACTTTGATGATGGAGTTGTGGTGGCTGAATTTTACGGCATTATCCAGGAGGTTATAGATCACCTGCTGGATCTTGTCCATGTCCGCGTTAACAGGCATCTCATCACCCGTTAAAACAAGCTCGATGGTGATACCCTTTCCGCGGCAGATGCCTTCGAATGTATTGGCACAGTTGCGGATCACTTTGTTGATATCAAAAGTGGTGCGGTTTAATACAACCCCACGAACATTCAGATTGTTCAGGGTCAAAAGGTTGCCCGTAAGCTTGGTCAGACGTTCCGTCTCGTTCTTAACGATCTGCAGGTATTTCTCATGCAGTTCCGGCGGGATCGTGCCATCCAGCATGGCTTCCAGATACCCATGAATGGAGGTAAGGGGTGACCTGAAATCGTGGGATACATTTGCAACGAACTTCTTCTGGTTGTCTTCTGCCCGAGCGATCTCGTTTGCCATGTAGTTCAGTGAGGCGGCCAGATAGCCCATCTCATCGTCACTTTCCACGGTAAACTCATAATGCATATTACCGGAAGCATATTGTTCCGTAGCCTCCGTGATACGCCGAAGGGGCACGTATACGACTTCCGTAAAGAAGATCAGGATGATCAGTGAAAGGATGAACAGGATCAAAAGCTGGATGTAGGCGATGTTCAGCATTTGATTGGTCTCTTCCGTCAGGGAAGCGATGGTCTTATGCATCACAACATAGCCCTGCACCTTAAAGTTATACGTAATAGGCGCAAAAACGCTGAGGACCTCCTGATCGAAACTGCCGAAGAAATCCCCGATGGTGTAATAAGAGCCCCCTGTGACAGTGGGATCAAAGCCGGTGACAATGTGCTGATTGTCCACATCGATAGCGGAGCTGGAGTCCAGCACCATGGTGCCGGAGGGGTTGATGATCCAGATCGTATCCCCTGTGTACAGGGCAAGTGCGTCCAGCTGGTTTTTCACTGTATCCAGACTGGTCTCACTGCTGTAGAGCGCGGACGCGTAGGTATTTGCGATGCGGATGGAGGTCTTATACATGGATTCCCCGTGGGTCTTGGTCAGATAATCGGAGATCATGCCGGAGATAAAGGTTGCAACCACGGCAAATCCGAAGAGACCAAAGATCACGTAGGCCAGTATGAATTTCAGGTAGAGAGTTCGTCTCATACTTATTTCCCGCTGCCTTCCGCCCGCAGTTTCTCAACAAACCGTCCGATGCGCTCCATGGCGATCTTCAGGTTCTCGATGGAATATGCATAGGAAATACGCAGATACCCTTCGCCGGAATCGCCGAATGCGGTACCGGGAACGGCTGCCACCTTCTCTTCCATCAAAAGGCGGGTTGCGAACTCATCGCTGGTCATGCCGAATTCCTTGATGCAGGGGAAGATGTAAAATGCGCCGTAAGGCTCAAAGCAGGGGATCCCCATCTCCGAAAAGGCATGGAGCAAAAAGCGTCTTCTCTGGTTATAGGCTTCCCGCATCTTCGCGATATCTTCATCCCCGTTTTTTAAGGCCTCGATCGCCGCATACTGGCTCGTTGTGGGAGCACACATGATGCAGAACTGATGGATCTTCGTCATCTGCGCAAGGATTGCCTCGGGACCGCAGGCGTAGCCAAGTCTCCAACCGGTCATGGCATAGGCCTTGGAAAAACCGTTGATGACGATGGTGCGCTCCTGCATACCCGGCAGGGATGCGATGGAAACATGCTTTTCTTTATAAGTCAGCTCTGAATAGATCTCATCGGACAGCACAAGTAGATCATGCTTCTCTATGATGGGAGCAATGGCTTCCAGATCGGCCTTCTCCATAATGGAACCCGTCGGGTTATTGGGGAAAGGCAGGATCAGAACCTTGCTCTTCTCCGTGATCTTTTCTTCCAGCTGTGCTGCGGTAAGACGGAAATCATTATCTCCCGTCAGTTCAATGGTCACGGGCTTTGCCCCTGCCAGAATTGCACAGGGCTCATAACTCACATAGCTGGGCTGGGGGATCAGAACTTCATCCCCGGGATCGATCACCGCACGCAGGGCAATATCGATAGCCTCTGATCCGCCGACGGTGATCAGGACTTCCTTCTTGGGATCATAAGTGAGCCCAAGCTTCCGCTTCATGTAATTGCAGATCTCTTCCCTAAGGGGCATAAGGCCGGCATTGGACGTGTAGAACGTGCGGCCCTTCTCCAGGGAATAAATACCCTCGTCACGGATGTGCCAGGGGGTATCAAAATCAGGCTCACCAACACCAAGGGAGATGGCATCCTTCATTTCCGTTACGATATCGAAAAACTTACGGATACCGGAGGGTTTGATGGGAGCTACAGTCTTGGAAATGAAATCTCTCATGGACTCACCTTCTCTCTGGTATCCTCATATCCCTTATCCAGAATGGTACCGTGGTCTTTATATTTTTTCAGGATGAAATGGGTGGAAGTGCTGATCACCGTCTCAAGGGTAGAAAGCTTATCAGAAACGAAATAGGACACTTCCTTCAGAGTTTTTCCTTCCAGGGACACCAGCAGATCAAAACCGCCGGAGATCAGATATACGGAATTTACTTCCGGATACTTGTAGATCCGCTCTGCGATCTTATCAAAGCCCTCGCCTCTCTGAGGCGTTACCGTTACTTCGATCAGAGCAGACACTTTCTCGATACCTACTTTATCCCAGTTGATCATCGTGTGGTACCCGCAGATGATGCCCTCTTCCTCGCACTTCTGCAGCTCCGCAACAATATCAACCTCTTCCACACCAAGACGGATCGCCAGTTCCTTCACATCGATCCGGCTGTTCTTTTCAATTGTGGTCAATAACTCCTCTCTTAATGCCATAACTGCTACTCCTCCTGATCCAAATTTACAATAAACTCGAAAACCAATTTTCCCCATTATAAGACGATTTGCGGGATTTCTCAATGCTCCGGAACCGAAAAGCCCCTGCCGGTTTGATCCGACAGGGGCTTTGGTGTTACTTATTCAGCCTTTTGGCTTTGGTGTTTTCCGCGAGTGCGGCTGTTCTTACTGCTCTTCTTCGCGTCTCTTCTTGGACATCAGAGCTGCAAGTCCGAGTGTGGAGCTGCCCATTACCAGTGCCCACAATACTGCATTGCTTGCATCGTTGGTCTTAGGACTCTTGCCTCTGCCTGCGCCGAGAACTTCACCTTCTACAGGATCGTTATCGGTTGTGGTCT
>JAFUUM010000035.1 GCA_017477805.1 Lachnospiraceae bacterium | reverse complement strand
GAGAAGTTTAAGTCAATATCCGGCTCCTTATCGCCCTTGAATCCCAGGAAAGTTTCGAAGGGAATGTCATGTCCGTCCTTGATCAGGGGCTTACCACAAACAGGGCAGGCCTTATCGGGCATGTCGCAGCCGGAACCGCCGGCGTACTTTTTCACATCCTCGGAATCAAAATCCGTATAAAAACAATTACCGCAGCGGTAATGGGGTGCCAGACTGTTAACCTCGGTAATACCCGCAAGGAATGCAACGAAGGAAGAACCTACGGATCCACGGGAGCCAACCAGGTACCCGTCCTCCACGGATTTCCACACCAGCTTCTGGGCAATGATATACATCACGGCGAAGCCGTTACCGATGATGGACTGCAGCTCCTTTTCCATTCGGTCGGAAACGATGGCCGGAGGATTTTCTCCGTAAAGCTCCGTTACCTTACGGGTACAGATGTCACGGAGCAGCTGATCGCTGTTCGGGATAACAGGAGGACACTTGTCGGGACGCACGGGAGAGATACTCTCGATCTGATCACAGATGAGGTTCGTGTTGGTGATAACGACTTCCTGCGCCTTTTCGGGGCCAAGATAAGCAAACTCCTCCAGCATCTCATCCGTTGTGTGCAAACTCAGCGGTGCCTGATGGTCCGCATCATCAAAACCTCTGGCGGCCATAATGATCTTTCGATAGATCTCGTCCTCAGGATCCATAAAGTGAACGTCACAGGTTGCCACGACAGGCTTCCTAAATTGTTCTCCAAGCTTTACGATCTTCTTATTGATATCCTTGATATCTTCTTCCGACGTGATCTGAGGGAAACGATCGGACTCCACCATAAAGGCGTTGTTGCCCACGGGCTGGATCTCCAGATAATCGTAGAATTCCACCAGTCTTGCCACTTCTGCATCCGGCTTATTCTCCAAAACCGCTTTATACAATTCTCCCGCTTCACAGGCACTGCCGAGGATCAGGCCCTCTCTGTGCTTGGAGAGTTCGCTCTTGGGGATCCTGGGACGCTTTTTGAAATAGGTCAGGTGGGATGCGGAGATCAGTCTGTAAAGGTTGACTCTGCCCGTATCGTTCTTTGCCAGGATGATGGCATGATAGGTGGGCATGGACTTGATGATCTCCGGATTGGAGGCGGAGGCCTCGTTTAACTGCTCTAAGGTCTCAATGCCCTTTTCCTTCAGCATCACAATGAATCTCTGGAAGATCTCCGCCGTGCATTCCGCATCGTTTACGGCACGGTGATGGCCTTCCAAAGAGATATTTAAGGTTTTGGCCGTGGCATCCAGAGTATGCTTTGCCTGCTTGGTCAGGAGCATACGGGAAATCCCCATGGTGTCCACCACGGTGTAGTCATAGGGCAGATCCAGGCGCTTTGCATTTTCCCGGATAAAGCCCGTATCAAAGCCTGCGTTATGTCCAACCAGGACGGTGCCCCGGCAGAATTCCAGGAACCTCGGCAGGACTTCTTCGATCTTGGGAGCATCCACCACCATATCATCACTGATGTGGGTGAGCTGCTCGATATGGAAAGGAATGGGCCGCTCGGGATTAACAAAGGTGGAGAATCGGTCCACGATCTCTCCTGCGATGACTTTTACGGCACCGATCTCCGTGATCTTGTCGGAAACGGCAGAGGTACCGGTGGTCTCGATATCAAATACCACGAAACTGTCATCTAATCTAAAGCCCTTGTCATTCCAGACGACCGTATTCTCATCATCTACGAGGTAGGCTTCCACGCCGTAGATGATCTTGAAAAAGTCCTTGGAGTCGGGCTTTTCTTCTCCCGCTTCGATCCTCTTATTCTTCTCTGCTTTCCAAAGGTCACACCAGGTGTGATACG
>JAFUUM010000457.1 GCA_017477805.1 Lachnospiraceae bacterium | reverse complement strand
TGCCCGGGCCTGTTATTTCCTTTATTTGAAGTATCTGTATTGCACGAGCGGTATGAGGGCATTATCTTCGAAGCTTTTACCGTATCCAGCGTGGCATTCGGATTGGCGTTATTGTTATTTGAAGCTCTTCTGATCCGGCTGGATGAAAATGAGGAAAAGCGGGCGAAACTGGAACATGATGTGAGTTATCAGGAACCCTACATGCTTCTTCGAAAACCGCTGCCGGGGCTGGTCTTTTACTTTGCCTTTCTTTATTTTCTGGGGCTCCTTCGCAGGGGGAAAGTCCTCTGTACCGTGTCCCTGTGGCTCCTTGTGGCGTACATCCTTTTGCTGATCCTGTATCAATATGTAAAAGGAACGGAACTGTTTTTGAGTAACCGTCACGGTGTGACCAACGTGCCGGAAAAGCGGATCTGGAGGGTGGGGAGTATCCTGGTTGTTACCGCACTCCTGGCAGTCCTCTTTGCGGGGATCATCGCCGCAACGGGCAGCGGAAACAGGCACTACTTTTATTTTAAGATGACAAGACCCGAGGTGACGGAAGAGGAGGAAATGAAACCCTTCAGGGAACTTTTTACAGAGCATTCCGAGCGGATGAATGAGAATGAGCTGATGATGCTGACGGAAGATTCGGAGCCCTGGGCAGGCTGGAATGTGATCTTTTGGACCCTGGGGATCGCCTCCGCCTGCGTTGCCGCTTTGGGGCTGATCAAAGCCGTGCAGCGTCTGTTTGCCAATTTCCGGCGCTTCTCCGAGGAGGAAGATAACGGGGATGAGGTGATTTCCCTGGAACCCGGGGATGAGATCCTTCGGGCAGCATCCATGGAGAACCGTTTAAAGACCTACTTTACGGAGCGGGAGAAGATCCGCCGGCGTTACAAACGGACCATCAAGCGGAAGGCTTCGAAAGATATCGAGCTGTATCTGACCCCGGATGAGATCGAAGAGAGTGTGGGCCTTGCAAAAGATCCCGACATGAAAGATCTCCACGATCTTTATGAAAATGCCAGATACGGCGCATAGGACAGGACTCTGTTTTGTTCTGAAAAAAATACATGGAAAATTGCCTCGTTATAGTGTATTATCTTCTCTTGTTTAATCACGTTGTTTATATAGTCAGTAATGAAAGGAATTCAAAGTGAGCGGTAATACACAGAAGAAATGGACCATCTGGAATATTCACGAATTGAGACCTGATGTCTGGAAACAGGCCGCACTTGTTGTGATCGCGGTTCTCGGCATGGGCTTTTTCCTGTCTTTTTTGATCGATGTCAATCTGGGAACGGACCCCTGTACCTTTATGAACGTAAACCTGGCTAAGGTGATCGGGACTTCCCTGGGTAACTGGCAGCTGTTTTTGAACGTGATCCTCTTTATCCTTGTGATCATCTTCACCGGCTGGAAGCTCATCGGTATCGGTACAATCGCAAACATGGTGCTCATCGGATATGTGGCGGATTTCTGCCGCTTCTTATGGAGTAAGTGCATCCCCGACAGCTTTTTTATCGATCCCATTCCCCGGGCCATCATTTTTGTCATTGCGCTCCTGGGCTTTACCGTCAGTGCATCTGTGTACATGAACGGCGAGATGGGTGTTTCTCCTTATGACGGTCTTGCGTTTATCATCGGTAACAAGCTCCGGGAACACGTTCCTTATTTTATCGTCAGGATCGCATACGACGGTCTTGCCGTGGTCATCGGTTTTCTTGCCGGCGGCAAGCCCAATATCGGTACCATCGCTCTGACTTTCGCCCTGGGCCCCATGGTCAGTTTTGTGGGTAAGAAGATGAGAAAGCGGAAGTAATTTGTTATTTCCGTGCTGTGAACTCCTTAAGGAGCAGGCAGAGAATTTATGTCGAATTTCCGGCCGAGATGTTGTAAGATAAAGAATGGTGGGTTAACCAATATCAGTTCTTTTGGCGGGCCCAAACAGTCGGAATGAGAAGGTAAAAAACATGGATCAGAATGTAATGGGTAAGGGGCAGCCCGAGCTGCACAACGAAGAGCTGGAGGCGGACATCCGTTCCTTTACGGCAAAACAGGATACGGAGCTGATGGGGAAGATCCTGCAGAAACTGGCTCAGGCACAGATCATGCAGCCCGCTGTATTTCCGGTGGGGACCAATCCGGAAGAATTAAAGAAACTGGTACAGAACGGCCCCGCAAAGACGGACCTGCGGCCTCAGCCTCTGATCTTAAAGAGTAAGGACGGGGACAATTTCCTGCCTATTTTTACAAGCCCTGCACAGCTTCCCAAGGAGCAGAAGTATCCCGCGGTGATCTTCGTTCCCTTTATCCAGTGCGTAAAGGCAGCCGTGAAAGAAAGTAACGGCTTAAAGGGCATTGTGGTCAATCCCTTTACGGATAATCTTGTGGTACACCAGCCTGCACTGCAGATGCTGGACCAGCGCACCAGCGCTCCCCAGAAAGTGACCCTGACAGGTCCCCAGATGATGGCCTTTTTAAGAGGTCAGGTGGAGCTTGGAGAACTGCCGAGAATGCTCCATAAATACGGCGCAGCCGCTATGGACGAGCTGACGGAGCAAAAGGGTGATTATGTTGTAAAACTATACGAGGAAGCCTATTCCAAGGTCAAGGGCATGGAAGACAAGCAGCCCTACAGAGCTTCCAGTTTTGAGGTCATGAGCCTGAACATCAGCGACGATCTGCGGATGGTGGAAGTCACCATGCCGTCCCAGAAGATCCTGCCCGGTCAGGTGCTCCACGCATTTATGTTCCTTAATCCCGAGACGGGAGATTCCGTATACTACGCAGTCCGCAAGGCAGAAGGAAGCGCACCCAACGAACTGGGTATCGTTCAGAGAGGCGGTATGTACGAAAGCGTAGGAGAGGCTCCGGAAGAGGGCTCCGAGCTATACACCCTTATGGGCATGCTTCCCTGGAAGCAGTGAGGCTGGTTGCCTTAGACCAAACGGTGGCGTATACTTTAAGCAGTTAGTATATTCAAATTCTTATTAAGGGGAGAAGAGAATTATGACTACTATCAAGATCATGTTGGACACCATTGACCGCATCAAGAATTTCAACAGAACGGTGCAGAAATTTCCCGGGGATTTTGACCTGGAGCAGGGCAGATATTACATCGATGCCAAATCCATGATGGGTCTTTTGAGCCTGGACTTAAGCGCACCGGTGGATCTGCATTTTAATGCGAGCGAGGAAGAGGAAACAAAGATCGTAGAAGCATTAAAAGAATATATCATCGAAGCATAACGGAGGACATATGTCAAAAGAGTCTGATTTTCCTTTCATCATCGGAATAGCTGGTGGAACCGGTTCCGGGAAATCCACTTTTACCAACAGACTTAAAGATATCTTTCAGGATCAGGTAACGGTCCTGTATTACGATAATTATTATAAAGCTCACAACGAACTGAGCTTTGAAGAGAGAAAGAAGATCAATTACGATCATCCTTCCGCATTTGAGACGGAGCTTTTGTTAAAGCATTTAAAGGCTCTGAAGGAAGGCAAGAAGATCAAATGCCCGGTATATGATTATTCCAAGCACAACCGTTCCGAAGAGGTGGTTGTGGTAAAGCCCAGTAAGATCATCCTCCTTGAGGGGATCCTGGTGCTGGCGGATGAGAGACTTCGGGATATGATGGATGTAAAGGTCTTTGTGGAAGCTGACGCGGACGAGCGTATCTTAAGAAGAGTTCTTAGGGACGTAAAGGAAAGAGGCCGTGATATCCAGAACATCGTGGATCAGTATCTGGATACCGTAAAACCCATGCATTATCTGTATGTGGAGCCCACGAAGATGTATGCCGACATCGTGATCAACAGCGGTATGAACGATGTGGCTTTGGATGTGATGAAGACCAAGATCTCATCTCTTCTGGACGAGAATAAATAAGAATGTATAAGAGGCAGTACCTTTGGAAAAAGGGTACTGCCTCTTTTGTTGAATTTACTTTGCTGCGCCGGAAAGTTCGTCAATGGCCCGGAGTTCATCGGGGCTGAAGGTGATGTTCTCGATGGCTTTGATGTTATCCAGGATCTGAGCAGGTCTGGAAGCACCGATGATGACGGAGGTGATGGCGCCGTCGTGAAGGAGCCATGCAAGGGCCATTTCCGCAAGGGTCTGGCCTCTGTCTTTAGCGATGTCATTCATCTTCCGGATGTTTTCAAGCTGTTGCTCGTTTACCTGATCCTCCCGCAGGAAGCGGCCGTCGGTGCGGATCCGGCTGTCGGCAGGGATGCCGTTAAAGTACCGGTCGGTGAGACGTCCCTGAGCAAGGGGAGAGAAACAGATGATGCCCTTTCCAAGCCTTGCGGAAGTTTCCTTTAAGCCGTTCTTTTCGATATCCCGTGTCAGGATGTTATAGCAGTTCTGGTTGATGATAAAAGGTACGTGGCGGTCTTCCAGGATGGCGGCTGCCTTTTCCAGTGTGGGACCGTCGTAATTGGAAAGCCCGACATACAGCGCCTTTCCGCTCCTGACGATCTGTTCCAAAGCACCCATGGTCTCTTCCAGGGGAGTAGCCGGATCCATACGGTGGTGGTAGAAGATGTCCACGTAATCCAGCCCCATGCGTTTCAGAGACTGATCCAGACTGGCGATGAGGTACTTTCTGCTTCCCCAGTCTCCGTAAGGGCCTTCCCACATCTCATAGCCTGCCTTGGTCGAGATGATCATCTCATCCCGGTAGGGCAGGAAGTGTTCTTTCAGGATCTTGCCGAAATTGCTCTCGGCGCTGCCGGCCTTGGGGCCGTAGTTGTTTGCCAGGTCGAAATGGGTGATACCGTTGTCAAAGGCGGTAAAGCACATTTCTTCCATGTTGGAATAGACTCCGGTATCACCGAAGTTGTGCCAGAGGCCAAGGGACACTGCAGGCAGCATCAGGCCGCTGTTTCCGCAGCGATTGTACTTCATGTTACGGTATCTGTTTTCGTTTGCTGTGTACATAAGATACTCCTCTCCGATTCCCCTTCATGCCGTTTGGGTTGTATGAGTATTTTATCATTTTCCCGTCAGGAGTAAAACAGGGTTTTTTTGGCACGGCAATGGTGTAAAATGATGGAGGAGGAAGAGGAAATGAGTACAGAGTTTATCACCGTATTTACCCAAAACAGCATTCGGATCGATGGGGAAAAGAAGAT
Organism: Lachnospiraceae bacterium; assembly: GCA_017477805.1. Classification (GTDB taxonomy): domain Bacteria; phylum Bacillota; class Clostridia; order Lachnospirales; family Lachnospiraceae; genus SIG336. The sequence goes on along the minus strand of JAFUUM010000457.1, from coordinate 4,340 downwards.
CTACATCGATCCTTTTCGGATGGAAGAGGTTCCCGGGGATGGGGATGTGATCTTTATCACCCATGCCCACTATGATCATTTTTCTCCGGAGGATATGGCGAAGGTGATGAAGGCTTCCGGCACAACTCTGGTGATGCCCGCAAGCATGAAAGACAAAGCCTCCGAGGTACCTTCCGGAATTAATGACATCGTATATGTAACACCCGGTGAGAGCGGTGAGGTTTCCGGTGTGAACTTCGAAACCATCCCGGCTTACAATATCGGAAAGAAATTCCATCCCAGGGAAAATGAATGGGTGGGTTATATTTTTGACATCGACGGAAAGAGGATCTATATCGCAGGGGATACGGATGCTACCCCTGAGGCACAGGCGGTGAAGTGCGACATTGCTCTGATCCCCATCGGCGGAACCTACACCATGGACGCCGAGGAAGCAGCAGAACTGATCAATATCATAGAACCCAAGGTGGCCATCCCCGTACATTACGGTTCCGTTGTGGGAAGTCCGGAGGATGCAATGGTGTTTACCAAAGCGGTCAATGGAAATATCACCGTGGAAGTAAAGATCCCCTGAGAGGTAATTTTCTAAAATTTCTGAAAACTTTAGCACTCACCGATTGACAGTGCTAACAAACGGGACTATGATGTAGTCGAAGCCGGAAATAAGGAAGGAAAAGATCTTGATCCGGCGCTCGTGGCATCGGGCCGCGAGGCACGAGGAGGTGAGTTTATGAATATTCAGAAGTTTACGCAGAACTCGGTTCAGGCACTGAACAATTGCGAAAATGTCGCATATGAATACGGCAATCAGGAGATGACGGAAGAGCATCTTCTCTACAGTCTCTTAAAACTGGATGACTCTCTGATCCTGAAGCTGATCGAAAAGATGGAGATCCAGACATCCTACTTTGTTAACCGGGTGGAGCAGGCCCTAAATGCCCTTCCCAAGGTGCAGGGCAGCAACGTCCGGACCTACGTGGGAAACGATCTGAACAAGGTGATGATCTCGGCGGAAGAGGAAGCAAAGCACATGGGAGACGAGTACGTTTCCGTGGAGCATCTGTTTCTGTCCCTGATCAAGCACCCCAATAAGGGGATCAAGGAGATCTTCCGGGAGTTCGGGATCACCAGAGACCGGTTTTTGCAGGCTCTGTCCACGGTCCGTGGGAATCAGCGTGTGACCAGCGATAATCCCGAGGATACTTATGATACCCTGGCCAAATACGGCCAGGACCTGGTGGAGAAAGCCAGAGAACAAAAACTGGATCCCGTCATCGGCAGAGATCATGAGATCCGTAACGTGATCCGGATCCTGTCCCGTAAGACCAAGAATAACCCTGTCCTCATCGGTGAACCCGGTGTCGGCAAGACCGCCGTGGTGGAAGGTCTTGCCCAGCGTATTGTCCGGGGAGATGTGCCGGAGGGGTTAAAAGATAAGAAGATCTTTGCCCTGGATATGGGCGCCCTCATTGCGGGTGCCAAGTACAGAGGCGAATTTGAAGAGCGTTTGAAAGCGGTACTGGAAGAAGTCAAGAGTTCCGAAGGGGAGATCATCCTCTTTATCGATGAGCTGCACACCATTGTCGGTGCCGGCAAAACAGACGGTGCCCTGGATGCGGGCAACATGTTAAAGCCCATGCTGGCAAGGGGCGAGCTCCACTGCATCGGCGCAACGACCCTGGATGAGTACCGTTCTTATATCGAAAAGGATGCGGCTCTGGAGAGACGTTTCCAGCCTGTCATGGTGGAAGAGCCTACGGTGGAAGATACCATTTCCATTCTTCGTGGCTTAAAGGACCGCTATGAGGTCTACCACGGGGTAAAGATCATGGATAATGCTCTGGTGAGTGCAGCCATGCTCTCCGACCGTTATATTTCCGACCGTTTCCTGCCGGATAAGGCCATCGACCTTGTAGATGAGGCCTGTGCCCTGATCAAGACGGAAATGGACACCATGCCTTCGGATCTTGATGAACTTTCCCGGAAAGTGACCCAGATGCAGATCGAGGAAGCGGCCCTGAAAAAAGAGGACGATCCCCTGAGCAAAGAGCGTCTGGAGGCTCTGCAGAAAGAACTGGCGGAGCAGCGTGATGCACTGAACATCCGGAAAGCCCAGTGGGAAAACGAGAAAAAGTCCGTGGATGACTTATCCAAACTTCGGGAACAGATCGAAGCCATGAACGGCGAGATCGAGATCGCCCAGAGAAACGGTGATTTCGAAAAGGCCGGTGAACTGCAGTACAGCAAACTCCCCGCCCTGCGCGCAAGACTCCTGCAGGAAGAGGAGAAAGCAAAAGAAACGGATAACTCTCTTGTCCATGAGCGTGTGACGGAAGATGAGATCGCCAGGATCGTATCCAGATGGACCGGCATCCCTGTGGCAAAGCTGAATGAGAGTGAGAGAAACAAGGCCCTTCACTTGGACGACGAACTCCATAAGAGAGTGGTTGGGCAGGATGAAGCCGTGACCAAAGTCACGGAAGCCATTATCCGTTCAAAAGCCGGCATCAAGGATCCCACAACGCCCATCGGCTCTTTCTTATTCCTTGGACCTACGGGCGTTGGTAAGACGGAACTTGCCAAATCCCTGGCGGCCAGTCTGTTCGATGACGAAAAGAATATGGTCCGTATCGATATGAGTGAATACATGGAGAAGTTCTCCGTATCCAGACTCATCGGAGCGCCTCCGGGATATGTTGGATATGACGAGGGCGGTCAGTTGACGGAAGCCGTCCGGAGAAAACCTTACTCCGTGGTCTTATTCGATGAGATCGAAAAGGCCCATCCGGATGTGTTCAACGTCCTCCTGCAGGTGCTGGATGACGGCCGGATCACGGACTCCCAGGGCCGGACCGTGGACTTTAAGAATACGATCCTCATCATGACTTCAAATATCGGCGCACAGTACCTTCTGGACGGCATCGCCGAAGACGGTACCATCCGGGAAGATGCGGAGCAGGAAGTGATAGAAGAGCTCCGGGCTCACTTCCGACCGGAATTTTTGAACCGTCTGGATGAGACCATTATGTTCCGCCCTCTGACCAAGGCAAACGTAAAGGGTATCGTATCTCTGATCACCGCGGACCTCAACAGACGTCTGGCGGACAGACAGTTATCGGTAGAGCTGACACCGGAAGCGGAAGACTTCGTGGTGGATCAGTCCTACGACCCCGTTTACGGTGCAAGACCCCTGAAACGGTATATCCAGAAGTATGTTGAAACCTTATCCGGCAAACTGATCCTGTCCGGTCAGGTCCACGAAGGGGACACCATCCTCATCGAGACTGCCGGGGACAGCTTAAGTGCACGGGTGAAGTAAAACAGAATCAGGCGGGAGCAGAATGAACAGAAATGTTCACCCTGCTCCCGTTTTTCGTGTTTCGGCGGGAAAGGTTTCGTGTTATACTAGTACAGCACTTAAATTAGGAGGCAGAAATATGTTACCCTCAGACCCTATCATGTGCATGAGTGTTGTGAATACGAAGCTCCGGGATCTTTACGGCAGTCTTGATGCACTCTGCGAAGACCTGGATGAAGATAAGGCCGCACTGGAAGAAAAGCTTCTGGCAGCAGGCTTTCGATATGACAGCGAACGCAATCAGTTCGTGTAGATCAAAACTTGTGGGACATCATGGACAACCTGAACTTATTTGATTACATGCGAGAATCCCATATGGAAAAAGAGTCGCCCCTGGCGGCGAGGATGCGCCCCCGTACTTTGGAAGAAGTGGTGGGACAGCAGCACATCATCGGCAAAGGGACGCTTCTTTATCGTGCCATCAAAGCGGACAAATTAAGCTCCGTTATTTTCTACGGACCTCCGGGCACCGGTAAGACCACCCTTGCAAAGGTCATTGCCGGAGCAACCAGTTCCGAGTTTACCCAGATCAATGCCACCACCGCCGGGAAAAAGGATATGGAGGAAGTGGTGGAGAAAGCCAAGGATCGTCAGGGGATGTACGGTAAAAAGACCATCCTCTTTATCGACGAGATCCATCGCTTTAACAAAAGCCAGCAGGACTACCTGTTACCTTTTGTGGAGGACGGCACTGTGACTCTCATCGGTGCCACCACGGAAAATCCTTATTTTGAAGTCAACGGGGCTTTGATCTCAAGGTCCATCATTTTTGAATTAAAACCCTTATCCAACGAGGACATCGGAAATCTTTTAGACCGCGCGGTAACGGACAAAGAGCGGGGGATGGGAGCCTACGATGCGGTGCTGGATGAGGATGCCAAAGCCTTCCTTGCGGAGTATTCCGGAGGCGATGCCCGCCATGCATTAAACGCCATTGAACTGGGCATCCTGACCACGGAGCGGGGGGAGGACGGCAAGATCC
>JAFUUM010000034.1 GCA_017477805.1 Lachnospiraceae bacterium | reverse complement strand
TTGTTTTAGGTAAACGAATGAGTTTTATTCCCGGTAAGGCTAAAATTGCATATTGGTATACCTGGGCGGTGGCAGCATTTGTGGCCGCCCTTTCATTGCCCGCGTTTCACGGAGTGAGCAAGACCCAGGTCAGCTTCTATGAAGTGAACTTAAACGGCCAGGTCATGGGACGTGTGGACACCAAGGAAGAGGCGGAGTGCTATCTTCGGGAAGCCCGCAGAGCGTTGTACCGTGATGTGACAAGCGCGTCAGGAAACGAGAACGGCGGAAGCAGTGATTCCGGCCTCGTACACATCAGCTTCTCCGGCGCCGGTGCTTCGGAATTTCTGGGAGGAAGAGTGGGTACCGCGAGGATCACAAGGGAAACTCCCAAGGTGAACCTCACCTACGCGGAAGCAAACATGACCTATACGGAAAACTACGACCTTGTGGGATATGCATCCCCGAAGAAAGAAGTGGTTTCCGCCATGGAGCAGGTGCTGAAGGACAGCGTCACCAGCCAGAAGCAGGTGGCCTACACCATGAAGATCAATCACTACATTGTGACGCTCGCGTCGGTTGACGATGTGGAGGAAGTGCTTCAGGCAGCTCTGGATAAGTATGACATTTCACACAGTTTTGAAGCAGAACTGGTGAGTGATAACTCCAGCCAGCTGAACGTACTGACTGCGGGAGTGACCTCCAGAGTAGAAAAACTGACGGAGACCATGGAAGCCAACAAGATCAGTTACAGCGCAGCAGAACTTCCCGGTGCCGGCCTCTTTGAAGCCTTTAAGAGCGCCGAAGAAGAAGGGGAGGAGACCGCAGCCAACGCAAACCGTGACTTCGGTGATTTTGAACTGGGACTGATCAACATGGAGTTTGAGGACCCCATCGAAGTAGTCCAGACCTATGTTCCTGCATCGGTTATCGAGGATACCCAGGCGGCCATCGAAGAAGTGACAAAAGATCAGGCAACGAACCAGATCTACGAAGTAAAGAGCGGAGATACCTTAAGTGAGATCTCCGAGAAGTTTGATATGACCATCGAAGACCTGGTGGCCATGAACACCATTCTGGAAAGCGGAAATTCCGTGATCCGTGTGGGCGATGAACTGACCATCTCCATCCCCGAACCGGAACTTGCGGTGATACGGGTGGAAGAGAAGTGCTACGAGGAGTATTACGACGCTCCCATCGAGTACGTTTACAACGATGAATGGTACTCCAACCAGACCAAGACGTTGCAGCAGCCCTCCAGCGGACATCGTAAGGTGGTGGCCCTTGTGACCTACCGAAATGACAACGTGGCGGAAACAGACATCATCAAAGAGTCCGTAGGGACCCAGGCGGTGCCCAAGATCGTGGAAAAGGGTACCAAGATCCCGCCTACTTACATCTGGCCCGTTTCCGGCGGCCGTATTTCCTCCGGATTTGGCTATCGTAAGAAGCCCAATGCCAAGGGTGCAACGGCATACCACCAGGGACTTGATATCGCAGTTCCTACGGGAACCGCAGTCATGGCATCCTGCGGCGGTACCGTTATCAAAGCCGGATGGAACGGCGGATACGGTAACCTCGTCTGCATCAGACATCCTGACGGCAGAGAGACAAGATACGCCCACTTAAGTAAGATCCTTGTCAGCGTCGGACAGTCCGTCAGCCAGGGACAAAAGATCGCACTTTCGGGTAATACGGGGGCATCCACGGGACCTCATCTTCACTTTGAGATCCGTATCGGAGGAAGTCCGTATAACCCTCTGAACTACCTGTCTTATTAGCAGGTAAAATAACAGGTAAAATAACAGGTAAAATAACAGGTAAAAACCCGGCAGACCGCATGAATACTGACATGCGGCCTGCTTTGGTTTACAAATGTTTTTTTTCATGCTATATTCACAAAAGGTATAGCTTTTAGAAAGCTTTGACGGAGAGCATACATGGAACAATACGCGATCAAAGGCGGAGTCCCTCTGGTAGGCGAGGTTGAGATCGGTGGTGCAAAGAATGCAGCACTGGGTATTCTTGCGGCCGCGCTGATGACGGACGAAACCGTATATATAGAGAACATGCCGGATGTACGTGATACACAGATCATGCTGGACGCCATGCAGAGCATCGGCGTTGTCACGGAAAAGGTAGATGCCCATTCGGTTAAGATCAACGCTTCCCATATCACAGACCTTACGGTTGCCGGGGATGCGGTGAAGAAGATCAGAGCCTCCTATTACTTCATCGGAGCGCTCCTTGGAAAGTACAAAGAAGCAAAAGTGGCGCTGCCCGGCGGATGTAACATCGGCAGCAGACCCATCGACTTACATATGAAAGGCTGGAGAGCCCTGGGCGCCACCGTTGATATCAACGGCGGACTGATCTGCGCCGAGGCATCCAAGCTTGTGGGCCACCATATCTACATGGACCAGGTATCCGTCGGTGCAACCATCAACGTGATGATGGCGGCAGTGATGGCTGAAGGCAAGACCACCATCGAGAATGCGGCAAAGGAACCTCACGTGGTTGACCTTGCCAACTTCTTAAACAGTATGGGTGCCAACATCAAGGGCGCAGGTACGGATGTGATCCGTATCAAAGGCGTGCAGAAGCTTCACGGTACCGAGTACACCATCATCCCCGATCAGATCGAGGCCGGAACCTTTATGTTTGCGGCAGCGGTAACAAAGGGCGATGTTACGGTTAAGAACGTGATCCCCAAGCACCTTGAGTCCATCTCCGCAAAACTTCAGGAGATCGGATGCGAGATCGAAGAGGCGGATGACGCGGTTCGTGTTGTTGCTTCCAAGACCTTACGGCATACACAGGTAAAGACTCTTCCTTATCCCGGTTTCCCGACGGATATGCAGCCTCAGATCGCAGTGGCCCTTGGCCTTGCGGAAGGCTCCAGCATGGTAACGGAGAGTATCTTTGAAAACAGATTCAAATACGTGGATGAACTCACCAAGATGGGTGCGGACATGAAGGTAGAAGGCAGAACCGCCTTTATCACCGGCGTACCCAAATACTCCGGAGCCAATATCGTGGCCCCCGACCTTCGTGCAGGCGCAGCCATGGTGCTTGCAGCACTGGCAGCAGAAGGCGTATCCGTGGTGGACGATATCCGCTATATCGAGCGCGGTTATGAGAACTTCCCCGGAAAACTGGCGGGGCTGGGCGCTCAGATCGAAAAAGTGGAAAGCGACAGAGAACTTCAGAAGTTTAAACTGAAGGTCGGCTGAAAATAAGAATAATAAAAGCAACTTTCGGATGATCCGGAAGTTGCTTTTTTGATGCGCGTCATTAAATGATGCTCTTGATATCGATATCCTTTTCTTTGGAAAGGTCCACGTACTTGTCGCCGACCTTGACGGTGGGTCTTGAAGGATTGTCGTGAGGAATGTAGATCACTTCACCCTTTTCCCCGTTTGTCAGGAGCACCCGGTTGTTGATATAACTGGTGGCTGCCCGCTCCAAGAAGGTGTTGAGGAACACGGGATCGTACTTGGAGATGCCTTCGTGTTCCATGATGGAAACCGTCTTAAAGGGACTCATGCCCGGTCGGTAACACCGAAGACTCGTCATGGCATCGTACACATCCGCCACGGAAACCATTCTTGCGTAGGGATCCGTTCTCTGGATGGGAACGTTGAAGGGATAGCCTCTGCCGTCATTTCGTTCATGGTGCATCAGCGCCGCGTTCTTTACATGGTCATGAAGAGGAAGATCACGGAGGATCTTGTAACTCTCCATGGTGTGGGTCTCGATGATCCGGTGCTCGATCTCCGTCAGGGGACCTTCCTTTTTCAGGATGGCATCCGGGATCTGGATCTTTCCGACATCGTGGAACATACCGCTGAGGGTGGCCATCTCGATCTCTTCTTCTTTGAGACGGAGCCAGCCGGCCATGACGTTACAGAGCAGGGCCACATTCAAACTGTGGGCGTAGGTCTCATCATCGTACTCCCTCATGTTGCCAAGGAGATCGAAGATGCCGTAGGACTGCTTACCGATATCCACCAGGTGGAAAGCGTTGTCCAGGACCTTGCTGACATCCAGTGAGGTGTTTTTCTTGATGACGTGGTTCATACGATCCTTGAAGTCATCCACGTTATCATCGAACTCGGACTTGAAGTGCAAAAAGGCGGGATCGCTGAGGATCTGCTCCCGGTGGGAGGGGATATCTTCTACCACCAGGGTAGGATTCTTGGGGACGGTAACGATCTTATCGTCCACACGGATCGAGTCAATAGCATAAAAAGCCAATCGTGAAATAGCACGATCGGTCAGCACAAATCCCCGGGGGAACACCATCTGGTTATTATAATTGTAAATGTCCTCGGCAGTAACCATGCCGGGGATCAGTTCATTTGTGGGTATACGTTTCATATTGATATTTTATTTTTTTGGTGTCATAATGTCAATGTAATCGAATTCTTCTTATTCAGAGTGGTGGAGATACATAGGATCTGTGAAGCCACGGCAACCCCCGCCGGAAGAACGGCCGGAAGGTGCCTACCTGAGCGAGCGACTATTTGCTAAAGACATGACCCTGTCTTAATTAGCATCGAACAATAAGAGGATTTTGTTGTGATCAATACGCAAAATCCGCTTGTGTCGTTCCAAGCGGATTTTTTCTTTTCCAAAGATCAAAGGAGGATTTACATGGAGAAAAGATTATTTACGTCAGAATCAGTTACGGAAGGACATCCCGACAAAGTCTGCGATGCCATCTCTGACGCCATCCTGGATGCCTGCATGGAGCAGGATCCCAACAGCCGTGTGGCTTGCGAGACCGCAGCCTGCACCGGCTTTGTACTGGTTACCGGTGAGCTGACCACCAGCGCATACGTGGATATCCAGAAAGTGGTTCGTGACACCGTAAAGGAGATCGGTTACGACCGCTCCGAGTACGGCTTTGATGCCAACACCTGCGCGGTTCTCGTTGCTCTGGATGAGCAGTCCGCAGATATCGCTATGGGCGTTGACAAAGCTCTGGAAGCAAGAGAGAACAAGATGAGCGATGCCGAGATCGAAGCTATCGGTGCCGGCGATCAGGGTATGATGTTTGGTTTCGCCACCAACGAGACTCCCGAGCTCATGCCTTATCCCATCTCTCTGGCGCACAAGCTGGCAAGAAAGCTGACGGAAGTTCGTAAGAACGGCACCCTGCCTTACCTTCGTCCCGACGGCAAGAGCCAGGTTTCCGTGGAATATGATGAAAACGGCAAGCCCGTTCGCCTTGAGGCTGTTGTATTATCCACCCAGCACGACGAGGATGTGACCCAGGAGCAGATCCACGCCGACATCAAGAAGCACGTTTTCGATGCTGTTCTGCCCGCAGAACTCATCGATGAGAACACCAAGTTCTTCATCAACCCCACCGGCCGTTTCGTGATCGGTGGACCTCACGGTGATGCAGGTCTCACCGGCCGTAAGATCATCGTTGACACCTACGGCGGCTACGCTCGTCACGGCGGCGGTGCTTTCTCCGGTAAGGACTGCACCAAGGTTGACAGAAGTGCAGCTTACGCAGCCCGTTATGTTGCAAAGAACATCGTGGCAGCAGGCCTTGCAGACAAGTG
>JAFUUM010000456.1 GCA_017477805.1 Lachnospiraceae bacterium | reverse complement strand
CCTTTGAGCCCGAGCAGGCATTTGAAAATCCGGACGGAACCCCCATCACTTTCGATCGCGATTACTTTGGCGATCAGAGAAGACTGTCGGTACTGCCGGGACCCTTTGGCAGCGCAGTAGCTGCGACAAAAGAGATCACTGTCTGGTAACAAACAGGCAAGCCTGATCATTATAGCCGGAGATCATGGAGATAGGCCATATTCCCTGATCTCCGGTTTTTGTTCTTACATCAATGGCAGTGCAGGGAACCCCTTCCGGGATCACGGTTTTGAAGATAGTGCCTTCTCCCTTTTTCAGGGAAAGATCGCTCTCAAAGGGGGCATCGAAATCAAAGCCCTCTTTTTCATTGGCATCATCCCAGTACCAGGTGCCGGAGCGGAGCGCGCATTCCGTGTCATCCTCCAAAGCAACAACAAGGAGTTGATCATAATCATAAGGATCCGCATCGGGACTGCCCTTAGCGGAAGTGACGATGCGGTCGGATAAATACCCGCCCTCTGCAATAAAGGCGATGGCATCTTCGGGAGCATGGGCCAGAAAGGCATCCCAGCGTTCCTTGGTGGGACGTCTTAAATAGTTTTCATAAGCAAAGAGGGCGGCGTTGGTGTTCTCGAATTCGCAGAAGGTGGTGTACATGGTATCGTCGTTTTCTTTCCAGTAACTGACGATCAGTTCGTTTTCACCCTCTGGATCATATCCGTTCCATTCATTAAAGGAAAGGGCGCAGATCTCCTGGCCGTCTTCCACAACACCGATGAGGTTTCCCCGGTAATTGTAGATCTCGTTATAGCTGGAATAGACGGCGGTGGAGATGTCATCCCACATCCAGATGAGATTGGCACCGATGATGATCTCTTCCACCTGACAGGTATCCAAACAGAAGAGGGCGTAGGAGCCAACGTGGGGATTGATGTGGCTTTCCACCACCACGAAATTCCCCACCTGCCAGGCGTTCATGATCTCGTTGACATCCAGTTTGAAGTCGGTACCGTTAACGGTCAGGACATTCTTCTTGTAGGAAAGGTCCACGGATTCGCCGTCCTGCCAGAAGGAAAGGACATCATTCGCGGGAGATACAGTCTCTGCGGTCTCGGTTTCGGGAACGGTGGCTTCCTGCGCCTTTGTTTCCTGAGGCTTGGTCTCTTCCTCATCGGAGGCAGCTTCCGTTTCGGCAACCGTACTTTCGACTTCCGTTTCCGTCTTCACACCGGTATCTTTACCGGATCCGCCCTTCCCTGTAGCCCCGCAGCCTGCTACCGAAAACAGCAGAGCAGCAGTCAGAGCGCCGGAGAAAAGTCTCATCAAAATATTTCTTTTCATAACAAATCCCCCTAAATAACAACACAAAACCTAGAACAGCATACCGATCAGTTGAACGAGGAAGGCACCGAGCCAGGCGATGGCGCATTGCCATAACACCACGATCACAGCCCACTTTTTCCCCAGTTCTCTCTTGATGGAAGCAATGGCGGCAACGCAGGGCGTATACAGCAGGGAGAATACCAGAAGAGATGCGGCCGTGAGACTTGAGATCACGGAAAAATCGGTATCTGCAAAAAGGATCTCCATGGTGGCAACAACGCTTTCTTTTGCCATAAATCCGCTGATGAGAGAGGTGATGAGCCTCCAGTCCCCAAGGCCTGTAGGCTTCATGATGGGGATCAGGCAGCCGGAGATGATCGCAAGGATGCTGTCATGGGCATCTTCCACCAGTTCAAAGCGGAAATCAAAACTCTGCAGGAACCACACTACCAGAGTAGCAACTAAGATCACGGAGAAGGCGCGATGCAGGAAATCCCGTGCTTTTTCCCACAGGAGCTGCAGTACATTCTTTACGCCGGGCATACGGTAGTTGGGCAGTTCCATAACAAAAGGAACTGCTTCCCCGCGAAACAGGGTCTTCTTAAAGAAGAAGGCAAGCACGATGGCAGCCAGGATCCCAAGAAGATAAAGGCAGGTGATGATCCACCAGGCCTGACCCGGGAAGAAGGCGCTGATCAAGAAGCCGTAGATGGGCAGCTTGGCGGTGCAGGACATAAAGGGTGTCAGCAGGATGGTCATCTTACGGTCTCTTGCACTGGGCAGGGTCCTGGTGGACATGACTGCGGGCACGGTACACCCAAAGCCGATGAGCATGGGGACGATACTGCGTCCCGACAGACCGATCTTACGAAGGGGCTTATCCATAAAGAAAGCAACCCTTGCGATGTACCCGCTGTCTTCCAAAATGGACAGGAAGAAGAACATGGTCACGATGATGGGCAGGAAACTCACCACGCTTCCCACGCCTTCGAATAAGCCGTCCATGATCAGAGACCGGAAAGCAGCATTGATGTTTGCATGTTCCATCAGGTTCTCTACGGCACTTCCCAGCATTTCGATGCCGGCGGCCAGAAGATCCTGGAAGAAAGGACCGATGAGACCGAAGGTCAGATAGAAGACCAGAGCCATGATGCAGACAAATACGGGAATGGCGGTGTATTTGCCCGACAGGACTCCGTCCATCTTCTGGCTGCGGATGTGCTCTTTGCTTTCCGCAGGGCTGACGATGCAGCGGTCACAGATCTTATAGATAAAGGAATAACGCATATCCGCGATGGCTGCGCTGCGGTCCATGCCGCGCTCATTTTCCATCTGCGTCACGATATGCTCCAAGGTTTCTTTCTCGTTTTGGTCAAGCTGCAGCTGTTCCAGGATCAGAGGATCTCCCTCGATGAGCTTGGAGGCCGCAAAGCGCACGGGAAGACCTGCACGTTCCGCATGATCCTCGATGAGATGGATCACCGCATGGAGACAGCGGTGTACGGCACCGCCGTGATCGGCAGCGTCGCAGAAGTCCTGTCTCGTGGGGGCTTCCTGATACTTGGCGATGTGAAGGGCATGGTTTACCAGCTCGTCCACGCCTTCGTTTTTGGCTGCGGAGATGGGGACCACAGGGATCCCCAGCATTTGCTCCATCTTATTGATGTCCACCCAGCCGCCGTTTCCGGTCATCTCGTCCATCATGTTCAGGGCGAGCACCGTGGGAAAGCCCATTTCCAGTACCTGCATGGTAAGATACAGGCCTCTGGAGATGTTGGTGACGTCAACAATATTAATGATGGCTTTGGGACGCTCTTTTAATACATGGTCTCTGGAAACGATCTCCTCGCCGGAGTAGGGCGACATGGAGTAGATACCCGGCAGGTCCGTTACCAGCGTATCGGCGTGGCCGCGGATCACACCGTCCTTGCGGTCCACGGTGACACCGGGGAAATTGCCCACGTGCTGATTGGATCCCGTCAACTGGTTAAAGAGTGTGGTCTTTCCGCTGTTCTGGTTACCGATGAGGGCAAAGGACAGGGTAGTGCCCTCAGGTAAGGGATCACCGCTGCCCGGGGGATGGAAACGTCCTTCCTCACCAAAGCCGGGATGGTCGGTCTTTCCGTCTTCCGTAGCGGCTGCGGCACCTTTCTTTTTAGCAGCTTTGCCCGCATCCGCTTTGACAGCTTTCGCATCTGTTTTGAGTCCCACTTCGGGGAGCGCATCTACGGTCTCCACTTCGATCTTTGCGGCATCGTCCAGCCGCAGGGTCAGTTCATAGCCCCGGATCCGCAGTTCCACGGGATCTCCCATGGGTGCATATTTCATTATCGTTACACCGGTTCCCGGTAAAACCCCCATATCCAAAAAATGCTGGCGGAGAGCACCCTCACCGCCAACCTTTTTGATCAGGGCATTTTGCCCCGGCTTACATTCACTTAATCTCATGCTTCCTCGTCTTCTTCAAAGGCCTTGTTCACAGCCTCCAAAACATCATCTTTTTTAAAGGGCTTTACAATGAAGTCCTTGGCGCCGTTTTTGATGGCACGCAGGATCATGCCCTGATATTTCTGATCGGAGCACATAACGATCTTGGCATCGGGATGCTTTTTCATGATCACAGTCAGGGCTTCGATACCGTTCATCTTCGGCATGTTGATGTCCATGATCACAAGATCGGGCTTTAATTCTCCGTATTTGATCACCGCTTCTTCCCCTGTCAGGGCTTCCCCCACGATCTCGAATTTATCGCGGTCAAGCGCATCCCGCAGAAGTTCTCTCATCAGCTGTGTATCGTCGGCAAGTAATACTCTTTTCTTCATAACCAATCCTCCGTAATACCTCTGCTTCAAAACAAAAATGGCTTACCAACAGTATACCACGATACGTGACTTGGGAGTATTCCTGTTGCAAAGATTTCAAGGGAAACCTATAATAAAGACAGGCAAAGGCGCCGGGAAATTCGGCTTCTTTGCCTTTTTTGTGTGGCAACGAGGCGGGGGGAATACCGGCAGAACGAGGAAGGAGGCTTTCCATGGCAGCATTTGACAGAGTTTTATCGGGCATTCCCGAGATGGACGAGCATTTTGACAACATTCGTCTGGGGGATAACGTGGTTTGGCGTGTGGATTCTCTGGAGCAGTTTAAGCTCTTCGTGGATCCTTACGTAAAACAGGCCATCGCGGATAAGCGGAACCTCATTTACTTCCGGTTTGCCACTCACGAGCCCCTTTTGCAGGAGCAGGAGGGCTTAAAGATCAT
>JAFUUM010000455.1 GCA_017477805.1 Lachnospiraceae bacterium | reverse complement strand
GTCATTTTCTGATCTGCAACGCTAACCATCAGATTTTCCAAACTGATCAGGGTCTCTTTAATGGTTTTCATTTCGTTGGAGTCAGAACCGCCCTGCTTCAGCAGTTTATCCACGACCATCCTGGCCTTGATGCTGTGAAGACGGCTTAATTGTTCTTCGGAAACGTTCAGTTCCTTTGTAGTCTGCGTATCCGAAAGCAACATATCCACAGCTTCCATCTGTGACGCAGCCGCCCGTTTGTCAAGGGCTCTGTGGTCGGTGGTGTTCAGCACGTTTTCCATCATGGCTCGCCGATCATTCAGAAACTGTTCGGTCTCCATCGTCGCTTCGTTTAAGTTTGTCAAAAAAACAGGTTCCTGTTTTTTGAATGCATCTTTTGTCAGTTGAAATCCGCCCTTACCCATCTTTTCTCTCCTTTATCGGGATCATGCAAAGCGATACGTCACACCACATAACATCTTGTGTTTATCTTTTTCGTATCAAATATCGTTTCCGCCAGCTTTGTATGCTCCGGTGTGTCCGAAATAAAACGGATCTCCGTATCCCCCTCTAACTGATCTGCAGCGGCGTCCAAAGCTGCTCTCAAAAGCATCTTTTTATCCGCATCCGACTCCGCATAGAAAAAAGCCGGATAGCAGGCATTTTCTGTGGAATGAAACAGGATCAGACCGCAGATCCTGTCCTTTCTTAATAAGGCCATTGACAATTCCTTATCGTATTCCCCGGGATTGCAGGCAATCTCGTATAACCGGAACGCCTCTTCTTTGTTCCATAGGGTATGGATCGCTTCTTTTAACACTGCGGCCTTGCATTCCCTGATCGGACGGATCTCCTCTCCGGCCTTCAGCCTTTTGACGTTTTCTCCTGCTTCTTGAAAATAAGCCGAACCGGAAAGCGGAAATAGTTCTGCACGTAATTCTCCCGGAAGTTCTTCTTCCCGGTCAAAAAACATACCGCCAAAGAAATCCGCTGCATTTTCCCACAGCGCCGTCATTTCATCTTCTTCTCTGACCCGGAGGGAAACCTGCCCGATCCCGCCCCTTTTTGCAATGGAAAAAAGTTCCTGCACCATTGCTGAACCATAGCCCTGCTGTCTCTTATCCGGATCCACGCACAGCCATTCGATCACAAGGTTGTTTCCGCTCATGGAAGCCACCAAGAGAGCCGTTGGAACATCCTCTTTCCCCGTTTTTTCCAAACCGGCCAAGGCAAAATAATGCGGCAGGCTCAGCCGGTCCAGGTAATCAAATGGATCCAGCCAGGCAAAATAGTTTGTCTCTTCCTTCCGTAATCTCAAAACCTTCATCTTCATTTCCATCTCCGTTTCTGCGATATTTATCACACTCAAGAACACTGCCCTCTCGGTACCTCCGATAAAAACTTATATCGTCAGATCCGTAACCGTCTCTAAGAGCTTTTCAATATGCTCCACGCTGTGACGTATCCGTTTTTCTCCCAGTTCCCCCTTTTTCAGGTCCGGAGTGGAAACCACAAAATACAGGAAGCTAACGTATCCAAGAAGGCGGATCTTCTCTTCGATCTTCTTTCTTGCCTCAGCACCCACGTCGTCAAAATAGTATTCGATGATCTTTCTCCACATGAGATCCACGGTGTCATTGGAAAGGCCGAGGAAATCCATGGAATTGTTCTCATCGTCCTCTTCGAAGGCCTGATAGGTGATAAACAGGCCCTGAAGATCAAAGATGGGCTGGCCGGTTGCAAGGGTATCCATGTCGATGAGCATGGGCTCCCCCTCCGAGAGCATCACGTTCTTCATGTGGAAATCGCCGTGGACCACATGAAGATCCTCCGGAAGGGCGTTCAGCATACCGGTGATCTTTTCGATCTGCTCCGGATCAAACACCTCCGTAAGTCCCTTTACCCGCTCCAATAACCTGTCTCTGGCAGAGGGCAGGGTGCCGGGATCCATCAGGGTATCATGGACCTGTTTCACCAGTTCCACATACTCTTTGACGATTCCCTCCTTTTCCCCATCGGAAGCTGCTTCCTCCATGCGGTTGTTGAAGCTCTTTGCCTTTAAGAGTTCAAACACGGAACCATAGGTATCTCCCTCCGATCCCGTCCCGTCCACTTTGACGATATCAAAGGAGATGGCTGTGGGAATGCCCTTTAAAAAGGCCTTCTTCGCCATCTTCTTTTCGTTTTCGATCATCGGGATCGCTTCCGAGGCCTCCAGGCTGTAAGTCTTTACGATGGTATCGGGGTCCAGCCTGTACACGGTGCCGTAAAAGCCTCTGCCGATGATCTCGCAGCCCTCCACGGAGATCCGGCGAAGGCGCTTTTTCACGGACAAAAGTTCCGTAAAACCTGTGGTCTCGAAAATGTCATAGACTTCCGGCGCTACTTCCGTCACGGTAAAAGGCCCCTGAAGGCGCTTCCGGAGTTTCATAAAGACACGAAGTCCCGCGCTGGAAATGTAATTTAAGTTTCCGGCATCAAAGACCGGGACTTCCCCGGGATGAGCCGAAACCTCATCATTTAACTTCTGTTCCACTTCCATTGCATTTCCGGAATCGATCCTCTCCGGTAACGGGATCACATATGTGGACGTCTCTGCCATTTGTTTTTCCTCCTAATCCTCAAAATACGGACACTCGCCGCCGTCTAAGACACCGCTTGGCTTCTGAAGGTACTTATCACACTCAAGAACATTGCTCCTTCGGTATTTGCAATGTGTGCAGACAAGGGACGCATTTTCTACCGGACAAAAGCCAGGTTGGGAATAGAGCCTTGCTTTTCCAATCTCCCGCAAGGCATCTTCAAAATCCAGTTCCGCAAACAGGAAAACGCCGTCGGACTTTGCGTCAGGAAAGATCTTTTTCAGGAGTTTATCCGATGTGTCGTTTGACGTAAGGAAGGATAATTCCACGTTATCCATATATTTATAGGATGCAGCTGTGGCTGCAGCGGATAAGACCATCATTAACGACGATCCCGCAAGGCCGTTTTTGGGGCTCTGATAAAGCCAGAGGTTTCGGATCACCTTTTGATTTTCCTTGCAAAAGAGGATGCATGCCGTAACCTCTCCGGCGGGTGACAACTCAAAATAGCTTAGATCCTCATCCAGTTCATCAACGATCAGGCCGGGGATGAGATCCTGCTTCAGGGATACCTCCGCAATGAACTCCTTCAAAGTCGTTCTCGGAAGATCCGCCAGGGAAACCAGTGTTCCCGACGCCTTTTCCTCTTTGATCTTTTCTTCCACGCTTTTCTCATGGAGGAACTTGTTTTTCTTCAGATCCCCAACAGGTACCCTGTAGTACCCACCGTTTTCCATCTGAAAGCCGTTTTTTTCAAGCACTCTTGTTAACGCTTTCCCGTTTTTTTCATCCAGGGGTGCTTCAACCAAAAAGCGGTTTGGAACGTCAAGGTCCTCCTCCGGAAAAAGCCCGAGGATGTTTTCCACG
>JAFUUM010000454.1 GCA_017477805.1 Lachnospiraceae bacterium | reverse complement strand
TTATACTGTGCTCTGTAATCCTCCGTGGCAAGGAGGGCTTCACTGACGGTCTCATGCTGGGCATTGTCCAGGAACAGCTTCATATAGGGATAGTTTCTCAGCACCATGAACTTTGCCTGCTCGATACCGCGGTACAGTTTGAAGAAGTCTCTCTCCTCTTTTCCCACCGCAGAATCGATCTCCATGGCAAGATACCGTACGCTGTAACTGTACAGAAAACTGTAGAGCCCTAATTTGGAATCAAAATAGTGGAACAGCAGGCCCTTACTGATGTGGGCCTCTTTCACAATGTCATCGGTACTGGAATTCCGGTAGCCGTTTTCTGCAAAGATCTTTAATGCCGCACTGATCATGCGGTATTGTTTTTCCTTTTTCAGGTCAAAAAATCTGTCGTTCATTTCTTCCTCCGAAGTGTTACTGACCAAATCGGTCACTTTAATATGGTATCATGGTGCAAGAGGCTTCGCAATAAGATCCGATAGGTACTTATCGACGAAAAAGAAGACGGAAAACTGTGCAGTTTTCCGCCTTCCTCATTGAAGCCTCAGATCAGATATTTCTTATTTATCACTGTTGTCTTCGTCGTTGAAAAATTCTTCCACTTTACCGGTCACTTTCTCGGTCATTTCCTTTGCGATCCCGGCAAACTCTTCCACCTTACCGTTTACTTTTTCTCCGGTCTCGGTGGTGTCCCATTTCTGCTTGGCATTGATGAAGGTCTCTCTGGCGTCCTTGAAGACCACCTTTGCACCGTCCGCCACCTTTTGAACAGTATCCTGTGCTCTGTTTTGTGCGCTTTCGATCTCTTCGTTCAGGACTTCGGAGACTTTCTTTTCGGGAGCAGCCTCTTCTTCCAGATCGTCCTCGAAGCTCTCGAACTCGTCATCGTCTTCATCATCGGTCTGAAGGTCGGGTTTTTTGTTGTACTCGGACAGAACCTTGTAAGCCGCCACGCCGGCCAATGCCAAAAGTGAAGATTTCACAATAAATTTTCCAAATTTTCCCATTTTGTAACCTCCTTTAAATCGGTTTTACCAATCATTTTTTTGCTGATTCCAAAAGTTCCCTTGCCTTGTCCTTGATCCGGGACGAAGCGGAGAAACTGCCGAGGATGCCGGAAACCATCCGCTTTGCCACCTCGATCTGGTCATACCGGATGGCCAGCGCCGCGATGAGGTAATCCACCGTCACCTCGTCCAGGCCGCACATGGGGAAACTCTCCGTTCCCCGGGCTTCCAAAAAGAGTTCGTAGGCGTTCTTCAGATACCTGGTTTCCGCGATCTTGATCTTGTCCAGTTCCGCCTGATCGATCTTACCTTCCGCAGACTGCCACCAGCCTCTCTGGATCCAGCCCAATTTCAAGCAGATATAGGCTTTTTCGCTCTTCTTCTCAGGGCCGTCTCCGGTCTTGACCATCTGGTTCAGAAGTGCCAGTTTATGGCGCTCGGCTGCTTCCTCGTAGGACAATTCCCCGCTCTCCGGCGTTTTTAAGGGTGTGACCTTTTTCCACACCATCTGTTTGATCTTCTTTTTCTGGGAATCCGTCGGGGTGTCGAAATACCTGGTGAGGGCGCCGTACCCACAGTGAGGACAGCAGACCACGTCATATTTCAGGACATCCAACTGGTCGTACCGGGGGCGAAGGTCCACGTCGGTTCCAATGAGCCTTGCCCGGTTGGATTTCACCGTCAGATTTTCAAATTCTTTTTCGCAGATGGGGCATTTGTACTTCTTCGGAAACAGAAACTCTCGATCGGCCATGGGATCGTTCTCCTTTTGGATGTATTCTGCTTACAGCTTGAAGGAACTCTTGAGCGAAACAATACGATTGTATACGGGATGGTCCTCTGTGTTATCCTTTGCGTCCACACAGAAGAAACCGTTTCTTACGAACTGGAAAGAGTCATACGCCTTTGCTCCCTTTAAGGAAGCTTCCAGTTTGCAGTCCTTACATACCGTCAAAGAATTGGGATTTACATTGATACTGCCGTCTTCATTGTACACTCCCTTTTCTTCGTCCACAATATTTTCGTATAATCTGACTTCCGCATTCACAGCGGTGGAAGCCTCTACCCAGTGGATTGTGCCCTTTACTTTTCTGCCGTCGGGTGCGTTGCCGCCCTTGGTTGCGGGATCATAGGTTGCATGAACGGCGGTAACATTGCCGTTCTCATCTACGTCGCAGCCGGTACAGGTTACGAAGTAAGCGTGCATCAGACGCACTTCGTTGCCGGGGAACATACGGAAGTACTTCTTGGGAGGCTCCTGCATGAAGTCCTCTGCCTCGATGTACAGTTCACGACCGAAGGTCAGCTCTCTGGTGCCCATCTCGGGGTTCTCTAAGTTATTCTCCGCAACGAGGGTCTCGGTCTGTCCCTCGGGGTAATTGTCAATGATCAGCTTTACGGGATTGAGGACGGCCATGCGTCTTGCGTCTCTGGTCTTTAAGTCCTCACGGATGCAGTATTCCAGCATCGCATAATCAGCGGAGGAATTGGCCTTGGATACGCCGCAGAGTTCCACGAACTTCTTCAGGGACTCGGGGGTAAAGCCTCTTCTTCTAAGAGCGGCGATGCTCACCAGTCTGGGATCATCCCAGCCGTCCACAATGCCGTCTTCCACCAGTTTTTTGATGTATCTCTTACCGGTCACTACGTTGGTCAGATACATCTTTGCAAACTCGATCTGTCTCGGAGGGTTCTTGTACTCGCACTCCTCAACCACCCAGTTGTACAAAGGTCTGTGGTCCTCGAACTCCAGGGTACAGATGGAGTGGGTGATGCCCTCTTCCGCATCCTCGATGGGATGTGCGAAATCGTACATGGGGTAGATGCACCACTGATCTCCGGTGTTATGGTGGGTCATGTGAGCCACACGATAGATCACGGGATCTCTCATGTTCATGTTGGAGGAGCTCATGTCGATCTTGGCACGAAGAGTCATGGCGCCGTCCTCGACTTTGCCGCTCTTCATCTCCTCGAACATCCGCAGGTTGTCTTCCACGCTGCGGTCTCTGTCGGGATCGTCCTTACCGGGCTCCGTCAAAGTTCCTCTGTACTCACGGATCTGATCCGCAGTCAGGGTGGAAACGTAGGCTTTTCCCTTCTTGATGAGCTTTACGGCATTCTCATACATCTGAGGGAAATAGTTGGAGGCAAAGAACAGTCTGTCCTCGAAATCAGCCCCCAGCCACTTTACATCAGCAAGGATGGACTCTACAAATTCCGTTTTCTCTTTAGTAGGGTTGGTATCATCAAAACGGAGGTTGAACTTGCCGCCGTACTCCTGGGCAAGACCGTAGTTTAACAGGATGCTCTTTGCATGTCCGATATGCAGATATCCGTTGGGCTCGGGAGGAAATCTGGTACAGACGTGGTCATAAACGCCCTCTGCAAGATCCTTGTCGATTTCCATTTCGATAAAATTACGGGAAACAACTTCGCCGCCTTCTTC
>JAFUUM010000453.1 GCA_017477805.1 Lachnospiraceae bacterium | reverse complement strand
GGTAACTGTGGAAGCAACGCCATCGACAGAACCTGAAACAGCTGCAACTTCGGAACCGGAAACAGTCGCTGAACCCGAAGCCCTGCCCGGAACCGAACGAAATCCCAGGATCCAGTACATAGAGATCCAGGGTTACACTTTCGCTCTGTTAAATTACACCTACGGAACCAACCTGGCCACCTATCCCTCCGATGCGGAAGGCCATCTGGATATGCTCTGTGATTACAACCGCAAAAACCGGATGCTGAATTTCACCGCATTAAATGATTATGTTCTGCCGGATATCTATGAAGCAAAACTGACTTCTGATTTCGTCATTGTTTTTCCTCACTGGGGAAATGAGTATCAGACCTCAGCTTCTCCTTATCAGGAAGCCTGGGCCAAGATGTTTGCGGATGCCGGTGCCGACCTGATCATTGGCTGTCACCCTCATGTTGTACAGCCCGTTACAAAAGTCACCAGCGACCTCGGAAACGAAGTCCTTTGCTATTACTCTCTCGGAAACTACGCATCTCTTCAGCGTCAGCGCCGTGCCATGTTTGAAGCCATGGCCTGGGTCACCCTGACGGATGATGAAGAAGGAAATCTCCACATTGTGGAAGAAGAAAGCGGAGCCCTTCCCATGGTCATGCAATACACCACCGGGGCAAGGTTCCAGGCGGTCGTTCCCCTGGATGAATACACGGAAAGCCTTGCAAATGCTCACGGGATCATCACACGAGGCGAAGGAAAACTCAGCATCACAGACATGAACAAATGGGCAGATGACCTTATGGGAAGTTACCGTTTATCCCGGGAAGACATCATGTCCCGCCTGACCCCCGTTGAAGAAAAAGAATAAGCTGACACAAGAAAACCACCGGTTTCCCGGTGGTTTTCTTAATAGAACCATAATTCATAGGTGTCAAATTTCAGCTGCAGATAATAATTGTAACCGTAAGGATTTGGCTCCACAAGTTCGAAGAATGTAAGGATTGCGGTATCACCGTCGATAAAAGATAGTTTTATGCCTTCCTCTTCTTCGCTCCACTCAAAGTAGATCTCCTCATCCGTATACCAGTTGTTTAAAGATCCCGAATGGTTCTCGAAAATATCAATGGTATAGGGAGGATAGAACTCATCTTCATCGGTAAGTTCACTCTCTGCAGAGATCACCTGATAACCGCACCAGTAATCTTCAAAAGTGGCAAAATCATACTCACCAAAGGGGCGGACCGCAAGGTCCATATCCCGGATATCCTCGTCTACGCTTTCTTCCCAGTCATATCCATAATCTTCATAATAGTCAAAGTCCTCTTCCACGTTGAAGATACAATTGTTCAGAGAAACCGTATCGGGATCCGCATATGCGATATCAGATTCCATCTCGCCAAAGGTACATCTGATAAAGGAATAATCCGTACCGTTCTGATCCAGGATCAGGCTCCCGTTACAGTTCAGGAAAGTACAGGAAACAAACACAAATCTGCCCTTTGTATCATAGAAACAGACCGGATTATCGCTGCAGTCATGGATCACGGAGTCATACATGGCCAGACTGGAGATCTCATCAGCATCCAGACCGGTGGCGCCGCATCCGAAAAGATCCATCTCATGAAGGGTCACATTCGTACATTCGATCAGATTGATCACATTACCGGAGCAGAAACCGTCACCGTTCGTATGTCCCATCATCATACCGGACAGATACAGATCCGTACATTCTTCAAAGGTCATGGTCGTTGCATACCTAGGATCCACAAGAAGTTTTGTGACCTGGGGATCATTTCCACCTCCGATGATGGAAAGATTATCCACCCCTTCGATATGAAGCTCATATCCGTCATATACTTCTTCGATGGAAACATAGTCGGAAATATGCCCGCCGTTATCAGCCATGGCCGCACTGATGTACTCGGAAATATTATAGTTTCCTCGCTTTAAGCGGATCACAGCGTCCGGCTTGATCGCCTCCACCAGTTCTTTTACATTGGAAACATAAGTGGCAGTCTGGGGGACTTTGGATCCCGAGAACTCGCAGTTATCGGCGATGATGATTCCGGATGCTCCGGGTTCCAACATGGAAAGACTCTTCGCTTCCCATTTATCAAAACTGCAGTTTTCAAAGATCACGCTGTTGCCGAAATAATTTCCGACAAACTGATCGCCTTTATTGTCCCGGAAGGAACAGCCTTCAAAGCGGACGCAGCTGCAGTTTAGATCGATCATGGTAAGATCTTTGCATCTTTCCATCACCGTATCCACAAAAGTGACGTTGCTGCAATATGCCAGATCGATGATTCCGTAGGTGCAATTATGGATATTGCTGTCCCAGACGGTAAGATTGGTGGTGCTGTTGCCGATGATCCCGTACGTACCGCAGCCGTAAAGCTCTACCTGGTCAAGATCGATCTGATCGCAGAAATCAAAATACAGAACGCCCCCTGAGCAATACCCCTCTTCCACCGTATGACCGATGGTAAGGTTCTCCAGCCGGATGTCTTCACAGCAGAGGAACGTAAGCACTTCGGCGTAGCGGGGTTCCACCACGATCTCCGTCTTTTTGTCTTTTGCGCCACGGATACAAATGCCCGTCATGTTTTGGAGCACAAGCTCCATGCCGTCACCGGCATTCTGGATATAGAGATTGGCATCTGCATCCTGAT
>JAFUUM010000452.1 GCA_017477805.1 Lachnospiraceae bacterium | reverse complement strand
TCTTTAATTCCGCAATGAGCTTCTTGGTGTCAAGACGCTTGCTGGGAGATGTACCGTCATCCCGATAGGTGGTGCAGGTTTCGGTGAAATGGCAGGCGCACTGCAAAAAGCGCAGATCGTTATAGTCCCTCCAGGCGCAAACGTCAGCTTCCCGGATCAGATACATGGGCCGGATCAGTTCCATTCCCTCGAAATTCGTACTATGGAGTTTCGGCATCATGGTCTGGATCTGGGCTCCGTGGAGCATGGCCATCAGGATGGTCTCGATGACATCATCGTAATGATGGCCGAGGGCGATCTTGTTGCAACCCAGTTCTTTGGCCTTGCTGTAAAGATACCCTCTCCGCATTCTCGCGCAGAGATAGCAGGGATTTCGATCGATAGTATCCACCGTATCAAAGATGGTGCTTTCAAAGATTGTTACGGGGATCCCCAGAGCTTTGGCGTTACTCTCGATCAGCTCCCTGTTCTCCTGTTTATAGCCGGGATCCATCACAAGAAATGTGAGTTCAAATTCCTTTTGTCTGTGACGTTTGATCTCCTGAAACAGTTTCGCCATCAGCATGGAATCCTTACCGCCGGAAATACACACTGCAATATTGTCCCCGTCTTCGATGAGTTTGTACATCTTGCAGGCCTTGGCAAAGGGTGAGAACAGCTGCTTATGAAACTTCTTCCGGATGCTCACTTCAGCACGGTTTTTCCTTGCTTCCATATTGTCATCTAAAAGGTTACCGATGGCATCTTCTGATAACACGCCGCGTTTTAGATCTGCCGGGATCTTTCCGGCTTCATCCGCCTCATAATCTTTCCGCCACTGTCCTCCGGTGTAATACTCTTCCAGTTTTCTTATTTTCTTCTGAAGGTTCGCATATTCTTCCGTGGGAAGGCTCAGCTCACCCACCGCCTGCCTTGCCTCGTCATAATATGCTTCCATCTTTGTGATCCTGTCTACTCTGCTTTCGCTCACCAAAAGTCTCCTTATATGTTATTCCAGGATGCCTGCGTATTCGTAGCCTGCTTCCACAACGGCTGCCTTAATGGCATCTTCGGAAACTTCAGCGGAAGTTTCGATCACAACCTGATTTTCCTCATGGGAGGGTGCAGCGCTGACGATCCCTTCAATGGCTTCCAGGGCCTTCTTTACGTGAGCCTCACAATGTCCGCACATCATACCGTTTACTCTGATCTTCATTTCGTTCTTCTCCTTATCTGTTTCAACAATTGTTTTCTGTTCTATTATATCCCCTGTCACGGGATTTTTGACCGCTTTATCTCTTTTCCCATCGTAAGGCCTGATCCAATTAAGCCGCAAGGCATTGGACACCACACAAAAACTGGATAAACCCATGGCCGCCGCGCCGAAGATGGGATTTAATTCCCAGCCGAAGGCCGCCACGTAACAGCCTGCTGCCAGCGGGATCCCCAGGACATTGTAGAAAAATGCCCAGAAGAGGTTTTCATGGATATTCCTCAGGGTTCTCTTCGAGATCCGAATGGCTGCCGCCACATCCTTTAAACTGCTCTTCATCAGCACAACATCCGCCGCATCCACGGCAACGTCCGTTCCGGCACCGATGGCGATCCCAAGGTTTGCTGCCGTCAGAGCAGGTGCATCATTGATGCCGTCTCCCACCATGGCCACCGCACCGTGTTCCATGAGCTGTCGGATCACCGCTTCCTTACCGTCGGGCTTCACGGAAGCTACAACTTCGTCCACTCCGGCCTGTGCGGCAACCGCCGCAGCCGTGATTTCGTTATCTCCCGTCAGCATCACCGTATGGATCCCAAGTTTTTTCAACTCTGCGATGGCCTCGGGAGAATCGGCTTTGATCACATCCGCCACGCCCAGTACGCCAAGAAGGGTTTTCTCTTTGGCAAATAAGACAGGGGTCTTTCCTTCCCCGGCAAGACGCTTGATCACCCCATCAATGTCTGCACCAAGTCCGCCGAGAACGCTGCCGATATACTTTGCGCTGCCACCGGAGATCACTGCGCCCCCAAGTTTTGCCTTCAAGCCGTTTCCGGAGAGGGCTTCAAATTCAGATGTTTCTTCCAGTGTCGCATTCTTTTCCTGTGCATACGCTGTCACTGCCTTGGAGATGGGATGCTCACTCTTTGACTCCAGGCCATAGGCCACTTTCAGAAGTTCCTCTTCCGCTATCCCGTCTGCGGGAAGGATGTCCGTCACCTTCATCTCTCCGGTAGTAATAGTCCCTGTTTTATCCAGGGCTACGATCTTCGTCCTGCCGGCCTGCTCTAAGGATGCTGCAGTCTTAAACAGGATCCCCGTCTTTGCCGCAACACCGTTTCCCACCATGATGGCAACGGGTGTGGCAAGCCCCAGGGCGCAGGGGCAGCTGATCACAAGGACCGATACCGCTCTGGCAATGGCGTATCCAACGGTCTGCCCCGCAAGGAGCCAGGCAAGGAAGGTTACCACCGCGATGCCGATCACCGCAGGGACAAATATTCCGGAAACCTTATCCGCGATCTTAGCGATGGGAGCCTTTGTTGCCGCCGCATCGCTGACCATCCGGATGATGGCGGAAAGGGTGGTGTCCTCTCCAACCCGGGTTGCCTCACAGACCATGTGGCCGGAGGTGTTGATCGTCGCCGCAGAAACCGTATCTCCCACGTTCTTTTCCACGGGAACGCTCTCGCCGGTGAGGGCCGCTTCGTTTACGGCACTCTCTCCTTTTTCCACGATACCGTCCACGGGGATGCTGTCTCCGGGTCTTACAACAAACCGGTCTCCCACCTTTACGCTTTCGATGGGCACGGTAACTTCCGCTCCGTTTCGCAGAACAACTGCCGTCTTCGGCGAAAGATCCATCAGTCCCTTCAGGGCGTTGGTGGTCTTTCCCTTGGACCTTGCCTCCAGCATCTTGCCCACGGTGATGAGGGTCAGGATCATGGCCGCCGCTTCAAAATAGAACTGATTCATGTAGTACATGATCCGCTCTTCATTCCCCTCCAATACGGCACCTGTCATGGCAAACAGTGCGGCCACGCTGTAGCCGTAGGAGGCAGTGGCACCCAGGGCGACCAGAGTGTCCATGTTGGGGGATCTGTGGATCAGTCCCTTAAATCCGCTGATAAAAAACTTCTGATTGATGACAAGGACGAGCCCTGATAACAACAGCTGGTACAGTCCCATGGCCACGTGATTGCCGTCCAAGAAGCCCGGCAGAGGCCAATTCCACAGCATGTGTCCCATGGACACGTACATCAACGGGATCAGGATAGCGACCGATGCGATGAGCCTTTTTTTCATGATAGGCGTTTCCGTGTCCTTCAGGTCTTCCTCCGCGGAGGCCCGCTTCCCGGTCCCGCTTTCGCTTCCGCCTTTTACGCTGGCACCGTATCCTGCCGCTTCCACGGCTGCGATGATATCTTCCGGGCGAGCCGTACCTTCCACGCCCATGGAGTTGGTCAGCAAGCTTACCGCGCAGCTCTCAACGCCTTCCACGCCGCTTACCGCCTTCTCAACCCGGGCCTGACAGGCAGCACAGCTCATGCCTGTTACTTTATATTGTTCCATAATCGCTCCTCATTACTTCATCAGTTTCTGCAATGTGGTCACCAGTTCATCGATCACCTCGTCATTGCCCTCTCTGATGTTGTCTGCAACACAGGTTCTCATGTGATTGGCCAAGAGTACCTTGTTAAAACTGTTGAGTGCTGAAGTGATGGCCGAAACCTGGATCAGCACATCGGTGCAGTACGCATCGTTTTCCAGCATCCCTTCCACGCCTCTGACCTGTCCCTCGATCCTTTTAAGCCGGTTCATGAGATCCTTATACTCTTTATCGTCCCGCTCCTTATGCTTGCCGGAATGGCAGTGAGGGCAGGTTCCCTCTGCTTCTATGTTTTCTACGGAATTTGCATATTCAGCCATGATCGCATCTCCTTTCGCATACCCCCTTGGGGTATCCATGTAATTGCATCATATACCCCCTATGGGTATTTGTCAATTAGATTTTGCACAATCTTTTTATCGGTCGTTCACGTTCCAACAAAAAAGGAGCCGCAGCTCCTTTTCGTACGCATTATTATATTCCTGCAATATCGTTGATGACTTCCCCTGCGATGATCAGTCCCGCTACGGAAGGCGAAAAGGCCACCGATCCCGGGATGGCTCTCCGGTGTCCGTCGCTGATGGTCATGTCCTCTAAAGATCTTAAGGGTTCTTCTTTTGAATAAACAACTTTCAAAGAATCGATTCCCCGCTTTTTGCATTCCTTCCGCATCACCTTAGCAAGGGGACAGATGGATGTTTTATAAATGTCCGCCACCTCAAACATGGCAGGTCTTACCTTGTTTCCCGCTCCCATGGATGAGATCACTGGCACACCGGCTTCCTTTGCTTTCTGGATAATGGCCAGCTTCCCTGTCACCGTGTCGATGGCGTCAACAACGTAGTCATAGTTTTTAAAGTCAAACTCATCCTGGGTTTCCGGCAGGAAAAATGTCTGATAGGTTCTGACAACGCAGTCCGGATTAATGTCCAGGATCCTCTCCTTCGCTGCCTCCACCTTATACTGCCCCACCGTCTTTCGTGTGGCGATGATCTGACGATTGATGTTGGAAAGAGAGACTTTGTCGTTATCGATAAGGTCCAGGGCTCCGATGCCGCTTCTTGCAAGGGCCTCAACGACGTAACCGCCAACACCGCCGATGCCGAATACGGCAACCCGGGCCGCGGCGATCTTTTTCATCGCCGCCTCTCCGTATACCAATTCCGTTCTGGAAAACTGTTCTTCCATTATGATCCGATCCTCCTTAACGCCTCATGATCGATCCGCACATCTGATCGGTCAAATTTTGATCTTGGTCCATTTTCCCTGTTTAAAGCGGACGGATCCGAAAATAAAGCGGGACACCTGATCTGCAAGGATGCCCATCCAGACACCGTTGATTCCGAAGCCCAGCATATATCCGCAAAGATAAGAAAACACGGTTCGGATGATGGTCACGCTGATGATGGATGCAAGGGCCGTGTATCCCGTGTCTCCGGCGCCTCGCAGGCAGCCCATGTAGATCACCTGTGACACCTGGAAAATCACCACGATCATAATGATCCTTGTAATGCCTACGCCGATCTCTACGATTTCCGGTTCTTCAAAGAAAGCCGACATGACAGCGCGTCCTCCGAAGAAATATAAGCAGGCAAGGATGACGGAGATAAATCCTCCAAGGATCCTGCAGGTCCGGCCGTATTCTTTTGCCAGTGCCTCATCCTTCTCTCCCAGGCTGCGTCCGATCAGCGCCACCGCCGTTGCCTGAAGGCCGTCTCCAAAGGAAAAGGACAGGCCCATGATGTTCATTCCCACCTGATGGGCCGCCATCTCTGCCGTTCCCATTTTTGCGGCCATGATGGATGTCGCCATAAATCCCACTCTCATCAGGATCTGTTCAAAGAACACGGAATAACCGACGCTGATCAGCGCTTTGAAAGCCTCTAAACCCGGCAGGATCCTGTTCTTTACGATGAAGGGAATGCTGACAAAACAATCCTTCTTGAATAAGGACCGGATGCTCATAAAACTTGCCACTACGGTTCCAAGGACCGTTGCAAGAGCTGCACCGTTAACCCCAAGGGCAGGGAAACCGAATTTTCCGCCAATCAGGAGATAGTTACAGATCACGTTGATGGTGTTGGATGCCAGGTTGGTCCGCATGGTGATCCGGGTGTTTCCGGCACCTCTCTGAGCTGAGTTGATGCCCATCTGGATGCAGTTGAAGATCATACCGCCCATAACGATCTTATAATACCCCGTTGCCGGTCCATGGGTGTCCGGGTTGGATCCGCAAAACCGGATCACCTCGTCCGCATAGGTCACAAGCAGGGTGCTGATCAACGCTGCGGCCAGCAGGATCAGAGCGATACCGGAAACGAGGATCCGGTTGGCATCCTCTTTTCTGTTCTCGCCCCTTCTCCTTGCAACCAGCGCCGAAAGGGATACATTGATGGCAAAGAACATGGAAAGGCCCATGAACTTTGGCTGTGTGGTAAGGCCCACAGCCGCCACCGCATCACTTCCCAGGGAACTTACCATGTAGGAATCGATCAGTCCCACAAAGGCCGCAAAGAAGGATTCGATCACTGCCGGCCAGGCTATATTGATGGTTTCTAATAAGATCTTTTTATCAGGTTTTCTCATTTGTTCTTGGAACTTGTTTTATGTTGGTAAAGCTTACATTTTTGCAATATTCCTGATGGATGTCTTCCACGCCTTCAGCGGGCTCTTCCAGTTCGATGTCCTTAAACTCTACGTTTTTGATCTCATAGCCGGGCACATCAAAACCACACAAAAGGATGGACGGGCAATCATGCCATTCGTTTCGCCCCGCATTATTATCCAGAAATCTTCCGAGGAGATGCATTCTTTCAAACCGGCAGTCTCCCAGTTCCGGCGGGAACTTGGCGCCTTCCCCATCATCATTGTACCCCACGGAGTGCATCTGTACATGGGAAGCTGTGACATCCCGCACCAGAATGTTTTTCACGTAACCGCCGCGTTTCTTCGTTGCCTTGATCTCGATCCCGGACCAGGTGGGTCCCATCTGGCAATCCCACAAGCGCACATCTTCCACACCGCCGGACATCTCACTGCCGATGCAAAGACCGTGGCCAAAGTGGGTAACGCAGTCAAAGACCCGGATGTGCTTGGTTGGCCTGTTAATGACATTTCCTTCCGGGTTCTTGCCGGACTTTATTGCAACAGAGTCATCCTCCGTGTAGAACTCGCAGGCATAGAGCGTGGAATTCGTGGAGGAATCGGGATCCCAGCCGTCACCGTTCCAGACCCCTTCGGATTTGATCACGCAATGATCCGTAACAATCCGGTCCGAATAAATAAAGTGAAGGTTCCAGGACGGTCCGAAGCCCAGCGTCAGGCCATGGATCCAGATGTTGCGGCAGTTGCTCATGTTGATCAGTCTGCCGCGATAGCGGAATGCAAGGGTTTCCGGCTTTTCGAAATCCTTGATCTTATCTCCGAGGGATGCGATGTATTCTTTCAGCCGTTCGCCTTCGATCGCAGCGATGGATTTGGCAAGAGGGAACCCGCCGCCCATGATCGATCCTTCTCCGCGGATGATCACGTTTTCACAGTTGTAACCGGCTGTGTGATCCAGTTCCCCAAGGTTTAAAAGGCTTCTGTAGCATTCCATCTCGTAGCCTTCAAAGCGGCTATGGATCTTGGGCAGATAGTCTTTCGGATCCTCCGTCCCCTGGAGGGTTGCACCCTTGACCAAAAGGATCTCTGTTCCGGAATGTACATTTAGGGCGCCGGAAAGAAAGGTTCCCTCCGGAAAATAAACAATGTGGTCTTCATCGCAGCGATCAAGCGCCGCCTGAAGTGCCGCCGTATTCAAGGTCTTCCCGTCTCCCGCCGCACAGAAAGGTTCCTTGGTCACGTCGATAAAAGTTTTCTCTTTCGCAGTACGAACTTCAATCTTTCCAAGAACCCGCTCAGCAAATCTGACCTCGACCTCATAAGATGTCGCCGGCACCAAATCCCGCAGCGTAAAGTGGGTTTTATTCGTGCCCCCAACGGCCTTTCCGCCGCAGAGGATCGTATACTCGGAGGTCAAATCCGCATCAAGGGGCATATCCCAGAAGATCTCTGCTTCCGTATCAAGTGCTCTGTAATCTAATAGAAAATCAAAATCCATATCATTAACCTCCTAGTTCCGTTTTCTACTTCATCCTGTTGAGGATCCCGTCGATATCGATCCCCGGATGTGTTGTGTAGATCTGCAGGATCTCTTCAACGAGTTCTTTCTCCACACGGCTTCGCTGTGCGATGTCATCCACTGTGCGATTCGCGTTCATATCCTTAATGATGCTTTTGATGAGGACGTCCATCTCTTTGGCGGGTGGAAGCTTTGTTCCTCGTTTTAAAGCCGGCGAAAAGTCTTTCTTTTCAATCTCGTAGGTTCCGTCATCCTTTACGGTCATGACCATCATCGTAACAGGTTGGGTAAAACGTCTTGGACCACAACTGCCGGGATTTAGATATATGACGGTGCCGTCCTTTTTGTTCTCATACTTATGAGAATGGCCGTATAGGATGAAATCAACTCCCGATAGATCCTTTTTCGCATGCTTGATATTGTGGACCATATAAAAGCGGAAGCCTGAGATCTCAACCTCGGCCTCGGCAGGAATTTCTTCCGCCCAAGCTTTATCGGCATTGCCCCTGACAAATACAGTAGGCGCAATATCCCCGATCTTGTCATAGGTCTCCTTCGAAGCGATGTCTCCTGCATGGAGAATGCAGTCACAGCCCCGGAGAACTTCCTCGACTTCCGGGCGAAGAAGCGAATGTGTGTCTGATAGAATGGCGATTTTCGTATACATCATAAGCTTATTATACTCAATCCTGTGTTTTTCGGGCATATTTCCATTGTCCGTTTTTCCTCAAACATGGGGAATAAAAAGGACCCATCTTACGATAGGTCCTTGGGGCAATCCATGCCTTAGGGTATGTACTTCCGGCTATACTATTTGTTCTTTGCCCTAAGGCAGGAATTATACTCTTCCGTGATGTATTCCTTGTTTATATCCTTGTCATTTTTGAACCTCTTAGAAAGGTATTCTATGGTTTCTTCCAATGTTTTTCCAATATCAACAAATGCCCCAATGATCGCATGAGCTTCCGATGTCTTTGCTGCATAACTCATATCCGTTTCCTCCTCTTCGCTATTAACTGAATACTTTGAGTGTGTGAAAAAATCTATAGCGTTTACAATTCGGTTATCTACTCTTTTGAACTTATCCGGTTGCCTCAAAAACAATTCATCAATTCCACGGTTCTCATTTGCGACTGCTATCGCATGAAACAACAACCCGATATCCGATTGAAACGAATCCCAATCAACCACTTTTCTGGGCTCCAGCAAATGGATCTCGTAATTCGGCACGATCTTTAGGATGCTCTCATCTACGGTATCCTCAAACATCTCATGGATGCTCTTAGGACCATCCCACTCTTCTGCGCCAAAGTAAACTGTAATCGTGATGATCGGCAGGAGCTTATCCTCTTTGTACCATCCGGAAAGAAATTCCGCGCCCGATGCTCTTCTCGTCTTCTTTTTCCGATGCGCTGCCGCGGTTTTCTCCACCTGCTTTGCATACCGGATGGAATCATAAAGCAGGCACTTTACAGGCATGGCGTAATGCACTGTCGTCTGGTTTTCAATCCCTATGATCGCGTAGATAGCCTTATCATCTTTGCGGATCACAGCCTGTTTTAAAACATCGCGATACTTCTGCACCGGAACGCTGTCATTTACCACCGTCTCAACGATCGTAAGCTCCGTGGTATCAAGTTCTGTCAGTTCCTCGGGTCTAACAACAACTTTGCCCTCAAAGACCGTATTGTTTACGGTGTCGGCAAAATATTCGTCCCTCTGCATCAAATCCTTGCTATACGAATCAGCTTTACCCAATAATTCCCTCTTTCTACTGCCATTATAGCAGATTCAAAAAAACGTTTACATGTTACTTAGGTTTGGCGGAATATCCTGCCGAGTTGGCAGATCGGAACGACCGTTCCGAATTTGATGTGGTCATCATAGCATATTTGTGTATTTACAGCAATCAAGAAAAAGGACCCATCTTACGATAGGTCCTTGTGCATTACAGGCCAAAAGCCTTCTCTGCCAATGCAAGCGTCTGCTCGATGGTTCTGTTTTCGTCTCTGTAGATCACCTGAAAACCGGACTGTTCCAGCTTGTCGCACTCTTCCTGTGAGCAGATCAGCTTCAGTCCCTCCCGATAATTTTCCATCGCCTTCTCGGGATCCGGCTCCTCCATGATCAAGCGATACAAAAACTGCTTTTCGGGATCCGGCCGGTCAAAGAACCTGTGCAACGGGATTTCCGGATCGGAAAGCATCACCAGTGTATGATCAAGCGGTGCGATCTCTTTTAAGGTTTCGATACTGATATTCGTATCAACAAAGACCTTTTTCCCCTGAGCGCAGATCTCGGGAAGCATCCGAAGTTCAATGATCTCGCATTCTTTCTTTACGACATCGATCCAGTTTTTGTACTCCTGGGGAGATCTTCTGATAAAATCATGCCAGTCTTCAAGGTCCCTTGTATACGTCAGGCCGGGGAATTCTTTGGCATCCAGTTCCCCCGGGTAATTATCATGATAATTTTCTTCGCAGGCGACACCGCCGTGCTTTTTCGCCAGTTTCTTAACCATTGTGGATTTCCCTGCATAGGAAGTCCCAATGATAAAATACGCATTTTCAAAAAACATATATATCCTAAATTCCTTTCACAAAATCAATGATCTCTTGTCTTCTCGGCTCGACATCTTCCTTATATTCGACAGAGGTCAGTCCCAAATGTCCCTTGCATTCGATCTCAAGATGCCCGTAGAAGTGTTCGATGCTGCCGATGATCCGCTGGCATTCCGGCATATTCGGGCCGGTACGCAGTGCAATGGCATAGCCTTTCTTTCCGGGCTTGATGGTTGCATGGGGTTCGTGGGTGTTGCACCAGGGCGTGCATCTGTCGATAAAGGCCTTAAACTGTCCCGGCACATCTGCCCAGTAGGACGGGGAAACTGCCAAAATGACATCCGCGTCATCAAATTCTTTCAGGATGCTCCGAATAACTGCCGCATCGCTCATAACGCATTCCGCCGTTTTGTGGCAGGCCCGGCACCCCCTGCAGAAAGCAAATGCATAGTCA
Source organism: Lachnospiraceae bacterium (assembly GCA_017477805.1). Lineage (GTDB taxonomy): Bacteria > Bacillota > Clostridia > Lachnospirales > Lachnospiraceae > SIG336. The sequence goes on along the minus strand of JAFUUM010000452.1, from coordinate 4,064 downwards.
TCTATACAGATGTTCCTTACGTTGTACCTGCCTGATAATTGTTCTTCTGCGATCTTTGTTATTTCAGCCGTCGCGCCCGTGCGAACGGGACTGCAATTGATGATCAGTGCATTCATCATTTCCACACTCATTGTTAATACCTCACTTCAAAAGATCTCTGATCCGCAAAGTAGTTCTCCTTCGCATAAGCAAAGTGCTCATTAAACCTTTTTATTGCCTCACGCCCGGCGCCTTCTCCGGTTTAGACAAGGGCTGCAGGATCAGAAGCGGAACCCGCTTCCCATTGACCTTGATCGATATTCTTTTACTCCGGATCCCTTTTGTACTGATTCTGTACACGGTCTTAACCTCGTTTCGCTTTCTCTGCGGCCCATTCGAGAATAATATCGGAATCAAACTTGTTAAGATCCGCAGGCAGTTCCGTATGTTTAAAGAACCTGTGCTCCATGACTTCCTCCGGATCGTTCACGATCTCACCGGAAAACTCCTTCGTAAGGAAAACGATCCCCGGTCCAAACGTCACGTCGCCATTCGGATATTCGATAATACGGTCGCGGCCGGACAGAAGCTTGAACATTTCCAGTTTGCCCAAGATCAATCCGGATTCTTCCTTTGCTTCCCGCTTAACGGCTTCCTCAAAGGTTTCCCCCATTTCCATGGATCCGCCGATGATCGCCCAACGTCCGTTGTCCCGACGCTTTTGCAGCAGTATCTCTCCGTTACTGTTCTCAATGATCACACCGCAGGCGCAGGACATGATCGGAGCATGTCCGACATGCTCCCGCATCGCCTTGATGTAACCTTTTTCTCTGTAGTACTCGATGTATTCGTCGATCGTCATATTTTCTTCACCTTCAAAACATACCCCTGGAGTTTCAGCTCCTTTCCGGAGTCCGTTGTCAGTTCTTCCAAATCCCGTTTGAGGATGTCAAAGTGCTCACCCAGTTTATGCAGCAGTTTTGTGCTTCCCTCATTGCGGATGTCCGCTTCGTAGAAAAACGCTTCCTTGTGATAATTCCTGCAGGCATAGTCAAGGACTTCACTTAATGCTTCATAAGCGTAACCCTTTTTCTGTTCTTGTTCCGTAATCCAAACACCAAGTTCCGGACATTCTCCCGAAAGACCGTGAACCTCTACGCTTCCAACAAACTTCCCATCATTATCCAAAATGGAATAGAACAGGATCTCCTCTGCTTCCATCTCATCCATAAAACCCTGAAGCACCGGCTTTGCATCCTCCGGTGTTTCAAAGGGATCCGGCCACTGATATTTGGCTATTTCAGTGTTAAAGCCCTCACAGTAGTCTTTCAAAAACTTCATTTCAAATGGCACGATCTGTAATCGTTTTGTCTGTATCATTCCAATCTCCTACGCCTAGTTCCAATACGGCTTCTGGTCTTTGTGACTGTAGCCCTTCATGCGTTCCTGATAACTCTGCAGAAGAGCTTCATACTTTGCAATGACTGCCGGCTTTGCCTTGCCGGATGACCGCATCGCATCAAAAACTTCCTCAAATTCGTTCAGGTTGTCCCTGGCATTGTCCTTGTAATTATTGGACATGTTCATCTCCAGTCTCTGGATGATGTAGTCCAGCTCCTTTTCTTCCTTGCTCTTAAATAACCCCATAGTTCTTCCTCATTCTCCCAAGTCATTATCCACACCACTCTGATGATTGGTGATATTCGCCGCCTCTTTCATATTCTATGATAACGTACATGCATCAGAGGTCAACATTTGGGCATAATAATGGCACTAGTTGCAAAAAAAGGACCCATCTTTCGATAGGTCCAATGCATATCTATCCAAACAACTTCCTTGCGGTTTCCTCAAGCGCCATGCGCTCCTTAGTGTCCTCATGGGAGCGGTCCCTGTCGTCGATGCCGCGGACCGCATCCTGCGAAAACAAGCCGTCCTTATTGCAGTAAAAGAAGATCTTCCTCACCCCGGCAATCCGAAAACGCGCCTCGGCAGCCCCTTCCGGATAAAGTTTCACCATCTGAAGCCCCTCCGAAGATAACGCTGCGATAAAGGAAATATAATGGGTCTTCGTCATCTCATGCTCAATGCGGACATAGTACTCATCCTCTAACCGCTCAACAAAGATCTTGTGGGACTCATCCGACGGCTCCGCTTCCTCCGGACTGAGCATCACTCCGTGGCAGGAAACAACCGCCCTTCCCATGCTGTGGATCACGTTCCCGCAAACGGGGCAAACATAAAACATGGACCGCAGCATATTTGCGGAAACATTCACATTGCTCACCGTCGTCCCGGAGATCAACTCCGTCACGGAAACATGAAACGCCTCCGCAATGGGCTCCAGCAACGTAATGTCCGGATAGCCCCTCCCGGTCTCCCATTTCGAGATCGCCTTATCGCTCACCCCAAGAATATCCGCCAGCTGGCTCTGGGTGATCTTATTCTTCTCTCTTAAATCCTTAATGACAGCCCCTGTAACATATTGGTTCATGCCTTTCCATCCTTCAGCGTCTTAACTTACCCCTATCCTAAGCCCGGAGAAAAACCAAAACCACCTACTTAGAGTAGAGCCAGCGCTTTACGCTTCCGGCAGGCAATGCATATGGATCCTTCCAAGAACCCGAAAGCCCTCGGCCCGTCCTTTAAAACTCCGGATCCCGAAATCAACGGACCGGATCTTCAGATACTGCTCGATGGCCGTAAAGTCCGATACCCCGAGGGTCGATGCTCCCTGCAGGCACTCCTCTTTCCTCATTCCCGCAAGTTCTTCCGGTGTTGTTCCCGCCGGGGCATTCTGAAGCCCAAAACGCCATCGGTACAGATCAGGAAACAAACTTTCTTCCCCATCTGCCGAAGCTTTGCCGCCGTGGCCCCTGCCCCGATCTCGATATCGTCCGGATGGGGCCCGATGAACAAAAACCGCTCAAAGGCTTCCATCTTCGGAACCGGCGCCGCCTTTCTCAGGATCATTCCCGTCAGTGACATCTTCTTCCCCCCTGTATGGTCTAAACAGCCCTTTCCAGCTTTACTCCACCACTTCCATTCCGGATTCATATCTGGCATGGAATTCCATAACGATCTTTTCCCGATCTTCCCTTGTTGTGTCTTTGATCAGGTATGATCCCATTTTTGTTACCTCTCTTTGGTGTTTATCTGATAAGTCTTCTTTCGATCATATCATGATCTCCATGTATCTTCGAAATGTCTCAAAGCCTGCTGCCTCGTAGAAGGCAAGGGCGCCCTGATTAAATTCCCACATGTTAAGCTCAATGCGGTGGAAGCCCTTATCTTTTGCGTAGGTCTTGATATAGGTCATCAGTTCCGTGGCAACACCCTTCCGTCTTGCCGCTTCATCGACACAGAATTCATCCACATCAAGGAAGTCTCTTTCGTACATAAAGGGGGTTTCCGGCTTATTGATGTGATGGACGATGGCAAAGCCGCAGATCTTTCCCTGCTCCACCGCAACGATGATATCCTGTTCGGGATCTTCCCAGATGACGTTGATGAAATCCCGGAGTTCTTCACTGAAGCCGGGTTTGAAGACGTCGGGCTTTCCTTTGACGTGAAGGTCATTGACCTGCTTTCGCAGTTCGTTCACCCGCTCCAATTCATTTTTCTCCGCTAATCTTACTTCCATCTTCCGCCTCCCGGTGGTTGGTATCAGTAGAAAAGGACCCGTCTTCCGACAGGTCCTTGGTGTAATTGTTTTCTGTATCACTCCGGCATTCCAAGATAATAACCCTGGAAATAGTCGATGCCAAGGCCCACAAGGTAGTCAAACTCTTCTTTTCGCTCGATTCCTTCCGCAACAACGCGCATCCCTCGGGAATGGAATGTCTCCGTAAGGGCTTTGACGTTTTCCTGCTTTACGTGCTCTCGATCGATATCTGAGATCAGTGCCCGGTCCAGTTTGATGATCTGGGGCTCGTAAAGATCCACCATGGTCATGTCGTTGATCCCTGTGCCGAAGTCATCCAGGGCGAGCTGAAGGTCTTGGACCTTCGAGGTGCCATTACAAAGGGGCTACCATTTCATTATCCCATCTTTTGACCGAAAAAGCCAACATGTTTGCAAGCCTCGTG
>JAFUUM010000451.1 GCA_017477805.1 Lachnospiraceae bacterium | reverse complement strand
GAAAGCATATCCGGCATCCCGGTCTTGGCGAAAGGCGCCGACATTGCCTGAGGAGCAGTCATTGCAGGCATTGCAGTCGGCGCCGGCCTTCCCGCCATAGTCACCCCCATAAAGGGATACTCTTCTTCCGTCTTCTGCTCTACATAATGATCCGAAATGTAGGACTCAATGTCCCCGTACAATTCCGCAGACAGGGAATAAGACTTCTCATCAAAAACAACGAGGTAGACCGTCAGGTCATGCTCCGAAAGAAAGCTTTCGATCTCCGATAAGGCAATGCGTAACGCGATCCCCTTGGGAAAGCCGTAACTGCCGGAAGCAAGAAGGGGGATCGCCAGGGTTTCGATCTGATTCGAAACCGCCAGTTCAAAAACAGACCGGTAGCAGCTGCGGATCACATCCTCTTCTCCGGACTTTCCGTCCTCCCAAAAAGTTCCGACGGTATGGATAATGAACCTGACCGGCAGCCCAAAACCAGGCGTCATCACGGATGAACCCGGTTCGATCTCTCCGATCTTTTCCCGGACTTCCATCAGTTCAGGGCCTGCTGACGCATACACAGCCGTATCCACCCCATCCCCGTATCCGGGATAAGGACTTGCCGTGTTTACAATGGCGTCCACCTGCATTTTGGTAATATCATTTCTAACGATCTGAAAGGGCATATCCTATATTCCTCGCTTTCCCAACGGAAACATAACCTCCCATTACCGCAGCATAATCCGTACCTTCTTCGATCTGGGGCGTGTGCACGCCTTCCACCTGAAGTTCCATGCCTCCGTCCGGAAACTGCTGGAGCACCTCATAATGATCTTCATAATAAGCCAGCCTGGAAACATGCCGGTCCCACAGAATTCCCTTGCACTCGGAAAGCGGGCATCCGGGGAAATTCACGTTCAGGATCTGGCCCGGAACATATTGTTCCTTTAAGAGTTTTTCCAATACTCTGTGAAGATAATGATCCGTCACTTCGTGGTGTTTTGCATCAAAAGATTCCGAAAGCGCGATGGCAAGGATCCCCTGGAACTCCGCTTCAAAAGCGGCTCCCGCCGTGGCGGAATACTGGATGTCCGACGCCATGTTGAACCCAAGATTGATGCCGGATAAGACCACATCGGGCTTTTGGGGCATCACATTCAAAGCCCCCACCCGTACGCAATCTGCCGGGGTTCCGCTGCAGGAATATGCCTTGACGCCAGCCACAGGGAAATCATGGGGATGCACTTCTATGGAATGCCGCAGCGTGATACTGTGAGATGCCGCACTGCACTGCGACGCCGGTGCTACAACCACCACGTTTCCAAACTCCTTTGCCGCCTCGGCCAGGCGTCTGATACCAGGTGCCTCAATTCCATCATCATTTGTGATCAAAATATTCATATGCGATCCAATACCTTTTCGATTAATCCTGAGCCTGTTCCGTCAATTCGCTCACATCCATCATCCTGATCCCGTTTGCCGCTAAGAGTTCCGCAAAGACTCCCTTGCCGGGCTTTAATGTGCCGGAAAAGGTGCCGTCGTAGATCTGATGCACGCCGCAGGAAGGGCTCCGGGACTGGAGGATCACAAGATCCACCTTTTCTTTCAGCGCCTTTTCAAGACAGCGCTGTGCGCCGCTCCTGAACTCCGCATCTTTGCTCTCG
>JAFUUM010000033.1 GCA_017477805.1 Lachnospiraceae bacterium | reverse complement strand
GCCCCTATCGTTTTGAAAACTATAAAACATACGGAGGATAATACGATGGAAATTACTGCATCTATGGTAAAAGAGTTAAGAGAAGCTTCCGGCGCCGGCATGATGGACTGCAAAAAGGCTCTGAACGAGTGCGGCGGTAACATGGAAGAGGCTATGGAATTCCTGAGAAAGAACGGTCAGGCTAAGGCTGTTAAGAAAGCCAGCCGTATCGCAGCGGAAGGTGTATGCCGTATCGCTATGGACGGCAGCAAGAAGGGTGCTGTTGTAGAAGTAAACTCCGAGACAGACTTCGTTGCCAAGAACGAGAAGTTCACCACTTACGTAGAAAAGGTTGCAGCTCAGGCTCTGACCACTTCTGCTTCCGATATTGATGCATTCCTTGCTGAAAAATGGAATGAGGATAACAGCAAGACCGTTAACGACTCTCTGGTAGAGATGATCGCTGTGATCGGTGAGAAACTGAGCATCCGTAGATTTGAGACCATCGAAGGGGATGCTGTTGTTGGTTATCTGCACGGTGCAGGCCGTATCGGCGTACTGGTTGCAGCTCAGACCGCTACCGCTAACGATGCTGTTCTGGAAGCTCTGAAGAACGTTGCAATGCAGATCGCTGCCATGAACCCTCAGTACATCAGCAGAGACGACATCTCCGCAGACGAGATGAAGAAGATCGAAGAGATCACTCTGGATTCCGCTCTGAACGATCCCGCATCCCTTCCCAAGCCCATTCTGCAGAAACTGCTGGACAAGGCTGTTGGCGAGAAACTGTGGGGCGAGGAAGATCTGAAGAACTACGAAGAGCAGAAGAACAACAAGGTCCTGTTCAACGTCCTGTCTGATGCAGCTAAGGCTACTCTGGCTAACCTGGCAATGGAAGACAAGGCTAACATCTCCGCAGACAAGATCTTCAGCGGACAGGTACAGGGCCGTGTTTCCAAACAGCTTAAGGACATCTGCCTGATGGATCAGGTTTATGTTAAGGCTGAGGATGGCAAGCAGAGCGTTGGCGCTTACTTAAAGAGCGTTGCTGCAGATCTGAAGGTTGCTAAGTATGTTCGTTTCGAGACCGGTGAAGGTCTTGAGAAGAAGAACGAAGACTTTGCTGCAGAAGTTGCTGCACAGATGAACGCTTAATCATTCATTTAAAAATGAAAGCAGATTGGGTTATATATCCAATCTGCTTTTTTTATGTCTTTAATCCACGTCTTCGTTGTTTAAAAGGGAAGTCTTTTGAACGAGAGCCACTTCCTTCCGATAAGCGGAAGGAGAGGAACCGATGAATTTGTGGAAGACTCTGTTGAACTGTGAAAAGGAGAAAAAGCCGCATGCAAAGGCAATCTCCGTGATCGGTTCATCGGTAGACACCAGCATGGATTGCGCATTTCTGACCCTTGTCATCTGGATGTACTCTGTGATGTTAAATCCTGTAACCCGCTTGAACTGATGGGAGAGATAGTAATTGCTGATATAAAATTCCGATGCAAGCATGTCCAGGGAAAGTTCTTCCGTATAGTGGTTGTGGATGTACTCCGTAATCTTATAGATCTTGCTTGTTATGGGGTCAAAATCGGCTTCGTTGGAATAAATATTCTTTTCCCGATAGGTGTAGATCAGGCCGAGAAATTCCAGAAAACGGTTATTGATCTTTAACGTGGTAAGGTCATCCACCATCCCGGAGATATGAAAGTTGTCGTTGAGTTTTTCAAAGATCGCTTTTTTATATCGCTCTTCAAATCGAAAGATGGGGACATCCTCGTCGAAAATGCTATAGATGCTCTTCATGCATCGGTCCAGTTGATAAAACATGGGCGGGAGAGAAAACTGGATGATCAGTCTCTTTTTGGGATCGCCCTCGGGATAAACGGTTTTATGAAGAAGACCTGGACGAAGGCAGACGATATCGCCACAACGCATATCGTAGAGAACACCGTTGATCAGATGAGAGGCTTCATCATCCAGAAAGATGCAGATCTCATAAAAGGAGTGGAAGTGCTGGAATTCCATGTTGATGGAGTAGTACCTGTCATCGTAATCAAAAAAATAAAAGAACCGATCTCCCGGTTTTCCGATCTCGATCTTATATTCCTTGGAATACAGGATGTTATTATCAATGATCTGTTGCATGTGCGCTCCTTATTCGGATGTAGAAATCAAAATGTAACCGCTTACTTTTTGTAAGTTGCGTTATTTGCTTACAGAAAAGTAAAATTCATAACATTTGCATGAAGATATGGTCATTTTGAGGTATGAATCTTATGGTCTTTCGGTAATAATCAACAAAAACGAGCAAGATTTGGGTATTTGATTATGATTTTTGCACCTTTATCTTAAACGGTTGAAGCAAAATATGCAATGATTTGGAACAAAAAAACAAAATGTGCGTATGAATGGTGTGACCCCTCTGCTAGAGTGAGTGCATAGGGTAATCCTATACGATTTTCATTAAAAACAGGAAATGAAAAGGAGGCATTATGAGAAAGACAAATTCAAAAGTCTTATCCGTAGTTCTGGCTGCTTCCATGGCTCTGTCCATGCTGGCAGGTTGCGGCGGCGAGATCACACCCGATGAAGCAAACGGTACCACTCAGAACGCTGTTACTACGGAAAGCAAAGAGGCATCCGAGACTACGGCTGCTGTTACTACAGAGCCTGTTGTAGTAGAAGGTTACAGTGAGGCTCCCATGCTGGCAGAACAGGTAGCTGCCGGTAAACTTCCCGCAGTGGAAGAGAGAGTTCCCGATGCTGACAACGTATTTGTAGAGACCGAAGATGCTACACACATGCCGCTTCAGATCGGTACATACGGCGGCGTGATCAATCTGGGACCTGCAGGCGGAAGCTGGGGACTTTCAAGAGCATCCATGGAGTCCATCATCCGTTATAACGCTGATGGTTCCTATTATCCCAACGT
>JAFUUM010000450.1 GCA_017477805.1 Lachnospiraceae bacterium | reverse complement strand
TCAAACGTCCCTCGCGATCAACATCGCGAGGGACTTTTTTATTCTCTCTATTACTTTTCCACTTTGTACTTCCGGCTCTTTCTGTCCCACTTTGCTTTCTTTGCCAGGTTCTTCATCCTTGTTGCAACACCGGAGATAGAAGGCATACCGGAGATCTTCGGCGGTCTGAAGGTCACGATCTTACGAAGGCTCAAACCCTGCAGTAAAGTATTTCCTTCCACCTGCTCCTTGATTTTTTCCTGAAGGATCTCTTCTTCATCCCGAATCTGCTCGATCTCTTCCTTAGCTGAAGAAACACCGCCCTTTACGGTATTTTTCACCATATTCAGTCCGCCCATGACACCGCTTGCCACGCCTCCCGCCACGGTACCGACACCGTTTGCGACGCCGCCCACAACGGTACTGACTCCACTTGCCACGCCGCCTGCCACAGAGCTGACGCCATTAGCGACACCGCCTGCTACAGATGTAACACCGTTTGCTACACCCTTCACACCGCTTGCCACTGACAGGAAGGTAGCTTCTCCGCGCTCGACGAACTCCTGCTGCATCTTTGCCATCTTATCCAGGAGTGATGTCAGGGTTGCCACCGAGAGGGCAAGATCAGCACCCAGGAGCCCCATAAGAAGAAGTGCCAGGAACTGGTTGACGATATCCGGTATATAGCTGTGTACTCTCAAAAAGAAGGGAAGAACATAGCGGACACACATAACGCCCACAAGGCCAAACCCCACGGAAGCCGGAAGGCAGATCCGTCCGTTCAGGTTCAGAGGCGTGTTACTGTAATCCCACCACATGGCGTGGAACTTCTTTTCCAGAATGTAACTGGTACTGTATTCCAGGATCGCACTACCGATGGAACACACCAGAAAGATCTTCCATACCGGCGTCTTCTCGAAGGAAAAGAAGGGCAGGTACCCGAAAACGAGTTGTACCACCAGGGTGCCAACTCCGTAGATCGGGCAGATGGGTCCAAAGAGGAACCCTCTGCTCTGGAATCGTCTGTCCTTGGTGGTACAATAGAAGGTTTCCCAGATCCAGCCCAGGAAACTGTAAAACATAAATTCAACAAAAAGCTTTTCTAAACTCATGCCTTGTTAACGGAACCGAACAGTTCCATTTTCTCTTTCACCTTTGCTTTGATGGCTTCGTAACCGGGAGCAAGGAGCTTACGGGGGTCAAATCCCTTTCCTTCAAGATCCTTACCTGCCTCGATGTACTTACGGGTAGCTTCTGCAAATACCAGCTGGCACTCGGTGTTTACGTTGATCTTTGCTACGCCGAGAGTGATGGCTTTCTTGATCATATCATCGGGAATACCTGTACCGCCGTGAAGAACCAGAGGAAGGGTTCCGGTCTTTTCCTGTACTGCTGCCAGTACGTCAAACTGCAGGCCTTTCCAGTTCGCGGGGTATTTGCCGTGGATGTTACCGATACCTGCTGCCAGAAAGTCTACGCCAAGATCAGCGATCTTCTTGCAGTCTGCGGGATCTGCGCACTCACCCATACCAACAACGCCATCCTCTTCACCGCCGATGGAGCCAACTTCAGCTTCGATGGAAACGCCCTTGTCATGAGCAGCTTTTACCAGTTCGGTAGTCTTTTCAACGTTCTCTTCGATAGAATAGTGAGAACCGTCAAACATAATGGAAGAAAATCCGGCTTCCAGGCACTTATAGCAGTGATCATAGGAACCGTGATCCAGATGCAGTGCTACGGGAACGGTAATGTTCTGATCCTTGATCAGACCCTTTACCATATTAACCACAACATCATAACCGCCCATGTACTTTCCTGCGCCTTCGGATACGCCCAGGATCACGGGGGAGTTCACTTCCTGTGCAGTTAACAGGATCGCCTTCGTCCATTCCAGGTTGTTGATGTTGAACTGGCCGACTGCATAATGCCCTTCTACTGCTTTCTGTAACATTTCTGTTGCGGATACTAATGCCATTTTTTCTTTCCTCCTTGAGTTTTATACTTGAGCGCCGCTGAGGAACTTTTCGATGTTCTCTACAGCTGCGTCTTCATCGTTTCCCTCGGCGAGAACTGATACCTCTTCTCCGCTTCCGAGTCCCAAACTCATCATGCCCATAATGCTCTTGGCATTAACGCGTTTGTCTCCGGTCTCGATGTAGATGTGGGAGTCATACTGGCTTGCGATCTGAACAAGCATCGCAATGGGTCTTGCCTCCAATCCGCCCTCGATCCGGATCATCATGTCCTTTTTTTTCATAATACTACTCCTCCTGTACCTGAAGAAACCAAGTCAAACAGATCCGATTTTCTGTTCTCTTCTAAGCTTCTCCGCTAACTGCCCCAGTTTCCTGAGACGATGGTTCACACCGGACTTCCCCACAGGGGGATCCAGCTTATCTCCAAGTTCCTGAAGGGTTGCTTCAGGTTCCGATAATCTGATCATTGCCATCTCTCGAAGGGGATCCGGAAGATTTTCGATCCCGAATATCTCATCGATCAGGCGGATATCCTCTACCTGCCTTGCTGCCGCCTGGGCGGTCTTGGCGATATTGGCAGTTTCACAGTTCACCTGCCGGTTTACGCTTCCCCGTACCGATTTTACGATCCTGTCGTTCTCAAACTCCATCAGGGAAACATGAGCTCCCATCACGTTCAAAAGATCACTGATGGCTGCTCCTTCTTTCAGATAAAGGATACTATATTTTTTGCGGCTTGTCACTTTGGCATCAATGCCGAAGCCCTCTAACAGAGCCTTCAGCTCATCCGATTCAGCCGTATCGTTACAGACAAATTCCAAATGATAACTCTTGGTGGGATCGCTCATGGATCCGATGGCCAGAAATGCGCCCCGGACATAGGCCCGTCTGCAGCACTCTCTGCTCAGCATCTTTGAGTCTCTGTCTTTAAAAAGATCCGGGTAAAAACCCTCGGGAATGACCACAGTCTGCCGAGCCTGATACGCCCCTATACTAATATTTTTTTGTAGGAATGTAAAGCATTTTCTAAGAGCAAGGCCCTTTTCACCGCCTATTGTCAGGATGGTCTCCCCCTGCTCTCCCATGGCGATCTTTCCACCGAATTTTACAATGGCCGCACATTCCGCAACCTGACAGTGGACCTTCGTGTCCTTATGCTCAAACAGTTCTTCTTTCACCTGCTCCGAAAAAGACATTCCTTAATTCTCCACATCACGATGGGACAGCTTTAAACCGTAGCCTTTCCGCCCCTTCATCTTCTCGTACAGTGCGTTGGCAAGTGTCACGCTTCTGTGTTTTCCGCCGGTACATCCAATGGCGATCACAAGCTGATACTTTCCCTCTTTGATGTAATTCGGGATCAGGAAATTCAGCATATCCACAAGCTTATCCAGAAACTCCTTGGTTTCCGGGAAACTCATAACATAGTCTTGAACCGGCTTATCGTTACCCGTCTGGTGTTTCAGTTCATCGATATAATAGGGGTTGGGCAAAAATCTTACGTCAAACACCAGATCGGAATCCCCGGGAATACCATACTTATAGCCAAAGGACATGATGTTGACCATAAGACTGTTGTATTCTTCGTTCTGTACAAAGATCCTGTCCAGTTCTTCCTTCAGTTCCCTGGTCAGGAGCTTGGAAGTATCAATGACATAATCTGCTTTCTTCTTGGTCTCTTTCAGGATCTTACGTTCTCTGGCGATACCATCCTGTACCCGGGAACCATCCGTTGCGAGAGGGTGAACCCGCCTGCTCTCCTTATATCGTTTTACCAGAGCATCATCGCTGGCGTCCATAAACAGGATCTCAAATTTGTATCCGTTACCCTGCAATTTTTCAAGGATCGCTTCCACTTCTCCGAAGTTTATGTCGGAGCGGACATCCAGTCCCAGAGCCACCTTCGTAACTTCCGAGTTGGGTGTCCACAGAAGTTCCACAAACTTCTCGATCAAAGATGTGGGCAGATTATCCACACAGTAAAACCCCACATCCTCGAGCATTTTCATGGCGGTACGTTTTCCGCCGCCACTCATACCGGTCACAATAACAAACCGCATACTATCCTCACTTTCAAAAACCGCAGACAGTTCTTAGGTGAAATTCCCCAGCTGGATCACTTCCGGCTCAAGGCGGATCCCGGAGTTCAGTTCCACCTTCCGGACGATCTCGCACATTAACTGCCAGATATCCATGGCGGTGGCATGATC
>JAFUUM010000449.1 GCA_017477805.1 Lachnospiraceae bacterium | reverse complement strand
TGCCGGATAAGGCCATCGACCTTATTGATGAGGCTGCGGCAGCGGTACGCCTTGGCCAGAGCCATCAGGGGGACCAGTACAAAGATATTCAGATGCAGATCAAGGCCATTGAAGCCCAGTTTGAAAAAGCCATCCGCATGGAGGACTTTAACAAGGCCAAATGGCTGCGTCAGGAGCAAAAGGAACTGATCCGGAAGTACAACCGCTTAAAGAGCGCAAGCCTCCGGAAAGACGACAGAAACAAGCTTCAGGTAACGGAAGAGAATATTGCGGAAGCTGTATCCCAGTGGACCAAGATCCCCGTGAAGAAGCTGGCGGAAAAAGAAAGCCAGAGGCTCCTGAAATTAGAGTCCATCCTCCATAAACGTGTGGTGGGTCAGGAAGAAGCGGTGAAAGCCGTTTCCCAGGCTATGAGAAGAGGCCGTGTGGGCCTTCAGGATCCCGGCAAACCCATTGCCAGCTTTCTGTTCTTAGGGCCTACCGGTGTGGGTAAAACGGAGCTTTCCAAAGCCCTTGCAGAAGCCATGTTCGGATCCGAGAATGCCCTGATCCGTCTGGACATGTCCGAGTATATGGAAGGCCACTCCGTTTCCAAACTCATCGGTTCCCCTCCGGGATACGTGGGCTACGATGAAGGCGGTCAGCTCAGCGAAAAGGTAAGACGGAATCCCTATTCCGTGATCCTCTTTGATGAGGTGGAGAAGGCCCATCCCGATGTGTTCAATATGCTCCTGCAGGTATTTGACGAGGGTCATATGACAGACTCCAAGGGCCGTAAGGTAAGCTTCAAGAACACCATCCTCATCATGACCTCCAACCTTGGCGCCAAGAAGATCGTGGAGCCCAAGAACCTCGGTTTTGCAACCGCGACCACGGAGCAGCAGGATTACGAAGTGATGAAAAAGGGCGTCATGGATGAAGTAAAAAAGAACTTCAAGCCCGAGTTCATCAACCGTATCGACGAGATCATCGTCTTCCATGCCCTCACTAACAAAGATATGCAGCAGATCGTAACCCTTCTGTCGGGAAGCCTGATCAAGCGTGCCAAGACCCAAATGGATATCGATCTGACCATCGCGCCTTCCCTGAAGAAGCATCTGGTGGAGAAACATTCCGATACGAAGATGGGTGCCCGTCCCATTAAGAGAGCCATCCAGTCCGTGGTGGAAGATGCCATGGCACAGGAGATCCTTGCCGGCAAGATCAAGGCAGGAGATACGGTGAAAGCTTCCTGGGGCAAGGACAAAGTGGAGTTTGAGGTGAAGTCTTCCGCGAAGGCTGAGGAGAAGAAGCCCGGGGCAAAGAAGACCGTGACGAAGACGGCTGCAAAGAAGCCTGCAGTGAAAAAGACCACTGCGAAACCTGCAGTCAAGAAGACAACAGGAAAGAAGAATGGCAAAAAATAAACAGCAGACAACGGTTTTTTTCTGCCAGGAATGCGGCTATGAGTCCGCAAAATGGTTTGGTCAGTGTCCGGCCTGCAAGAGCTGGAACACAGCCGTGGAAGAGACCGTAAAGAGTAATAAGACCGGCGGCTTGGGAGGATCATCTCAGGCCGTCTTGCATAAAGATAAAAAGTCGGTGCCTACTCCGGTTTCCGAGGTAAAGGCAGGAGATGAGATCCGCTCCGATACGGGAATGGCGGAGTTAAACCGCGTTCTCGGAGGGGGCCTGGTGTCCGGTTCCCTGATCCTTGTGGGCGGTGATCCCGGCATCGGAAAGTCCACCCTGCTGTTGCAGGTGTGCCGAAATCTGTCCGCCGGCGGGAAAAAGGTATTATATGTTTCCGGTGAGGAATCTCTCCAGCAGATCCGCATGAGAGCGGACAGACTGGGAACCTTCAACGAAAACCTTCTGCTCCTTTGCGAGACGGAACTTTCGGAGGTGGAGTCTGCCATTGAAACGGTAAAACCCGAGGTGGTGGTCATCGATTCCATCCAGACCATGTTCAATGCCGAGATCTCTTCGGCTCCCGGCTCCGTATCCCAGGTCCGGGAGACCACGGCGAGACTTCTGCAGGTTGCAAAAGGCTTGAATACCGCGGTCTTTATCGTGGGCCATGTGACAAAAGAGGGGACCGTAGCCGGTCCCAGAGTATTGGAGCACATGGTGGATACGGTGCTGTACTTTGAAGGAGACCGTTTTGCATCCTACAGGATCCTTCGGAGCGTAAAGAACCGCTTCGGTTCCACCAATGAGATCGGTGTGTTTGAGATGCGGGGAGACGGCCTGACGGAGGTGGCCAATCCTTCGGAGTTTATGCTGGAAGGCAGACCGGAACATGCCAGCGGCTGCGTCGTTGCCTGTTCCATGGAGGGTTCCCGCCCTATCCTCACGGAGATCCAGGCCCTGGTCACCCGGACCAACTTCGGTTTTCCCAAGCGCCAGGCTACGGGTACGGATTTTAACCGGGTAAGCCTCCTGATGGCTGTCCTGGAAAAACGACTGGATCTACAGATCGGTGACTGCGATGCCTACGTGAACCTGGCCGGTGGAATGAAGGTACAGGAACCAGCCATGGATCTTGGCATCGTCCTTGCGCTGATCTCCAGCTTTCGGAATAAACCCATCGATGATAAACTGACCTGCTTTGGTGAAGTGGGCCTTTCCGGGGAAGTCCGGGCGGTATCCCAGGCGGAAGGCCGGATCCGGGAAGCCGCAAAACTGGGTTTTACAACAGTGATCCTGCCGGCAGCCTGTATGAAAGGCCTTGGGGAGATCAAGGGTGTGAAGCTGATCCCCGTAAAGACCCTGGCGGATGCCATGAATGTGATCTAAAAGTAATGTTCTAGGAGTGTAAATGAAATCTGTACTCAGATATATAAAAGCATACCGGGCGGAGGCAATCCTGGCTCCTTTATTTAAACTTTTGGAGGCATCATTTGAACTCATCGTGCCCCTTGTGATCGTACGGATCATCGACGTGGGTATCGCCGCCGGTGACATCCCCTACGTTCTGAAGATGGGAGGCGTATTGTTCCTCCTTGCGGCAGTGGGGCTTGGATTTTCCGTAACCGCCCAGTACTTTGCCGCAAAGGCCGCCATCGGATCCGCAACAGTCCTGCGCAGCGATCTCTTTGCCCATATCCAGGGCTTTTCTTTCGCCACCATGGACAAACTGGGTGTCAACACCATGATCACCCGGATGACCAGCGACGTAAATCAGGTCCAGAACGGCATCAATATGGCGCTCCGGCTGTTCCTCCGGTCGCCTTTTATCGTTTTTGGTGCGGCCATCGCAGCCTTTTTCATCGATGTCCGAAGTGCCCTGATCTTTGTTATTGTGATCCCTGTCTTGTTTGTCATCGTGTTTGCCATCGTTCTTGGCAGCATCCCCATGTACAAAAAAGTACAGTCATATCTGGATAAGGTGCTTGGTATCACAAGGGAAAACCTGACGGGTGCCAGGGTGATCCGTGCTTTCGGAAAAGAAGAGTGGGAGCGGGAGAAGTTTTACGAAGCCAATACGGTGCTCACGAATATGCAGAAATTTGTGGGCCGTTTTTCCGCACTGCTGAATCCCGTTACCTATGTTTGTATCAACTTAGCCCTCATCGTCCTTTTGTGGACCGGCGGCATGCAGGTTCAGACCGGTACCCTGACCCAGGGTCAGGTGGTGGCGTTAGTGAACTACATGTCCCAGATCCTGGTGGAGCTCATCAAGCTGGCAAATCTCTGTGTCACCATTACAAAGGCCGTGGCCTGTGCCAACCGTGTGGCGGACGTTCTGGCCATCCCCGTGGGAGAACAGGGAACACTGACCGCCGGGGTGAATCCGGATGGCAGTTCGGATATAACAGGCGGTACTGACCGTGACGGTCAAAACGCTCCAGCCGTTGAATTCAGGGAGGTTTCCTTTACCTATGACGGTGCGGGTGACGAGGCATTGACCGGTCTGGTCGTTGCGGCAAAGAAGGGAGAGACCATCGGTATCATAGGCGGTACCGGTTCTGTTAAGAGTTCCCTGTTGAACCTGATCCCCAGATTTTATGATGTTTCCAAGGGAAGCATTCTTGTGGACGGCGTGGATGTGCGGGATCTTGAGGTGAAGGATCTTCGAGATCGGGTCGTTACCGTATTGCAGAAAGCAAAACTCTTCCGGGGGACCGTTGCGGAAAATCTCCGGTGGGGTAAGGCGGATGCCACGGAAGAAGAGATGTGGAGAGCACTTTCCATCGCTCAGGCCTCCGAATTTGTGGAACAAAAAGAAGGAAAGCTTGAATTTACCATCGAACAAAACGGTCGTAATCTTTCCGGCGGACAAAAGCAGAGACTTTCCATTGCAAGAGCGCTCATTGCGGAGCCTGAGATCCTGATCCTGGATGATTCCGCATCGGCTTTGGATTTTGCAACGGATGCTGCCCTGCGGAAAGCCCTTCGGGAGAACTGTAAGGATATGACGGTCTTTGTGGTATCCCAGAGGGCATCTTCCATCATGCACGCGGACCGGATCCTTGTGATGGATGACGGATGCATCGTCGGAAACGGCACCCATGAAGAACTGCTGGAAACCTGTGAAGTCTATCGCGAGATCCATGAGTCTCAAATACAGGCAAACTGATAAAGGAAGATCTTTTCATGAGTAAAAAGGATAAACGAAAAAATGTGATATTCAGGATCCTGAATCAGATCGGACACTACCGCTACTTT
>JAFUUM010000448.1 GCA_017477805.1 Lachnospiraceae bacterium | reverse complement strand
TGACCTTCATCCTTGCGATCCTTCTGTTTACGATCCTGTCCAACAGAAGGATGTACTACAAGGTCAAAGATAAATTTCTGATCATCGTCATTCTTGTGGTGCTGGAAACGGTGTTTGCCTCCATCGAGGTTTATTTTGCCGAACAGCCCTACAAGAGTTTCTGGCGTGATGTCCTTTCTACGATCTGTTATATTCTCAGACCCTCCATTATGTATGTGATGCTCCTGATCATCACGAGAAATGATTCAAGACGCTTAAAGGCGATCTACGGGATCCCCCTTGTGCTTTCAGCCCTGATCCTTATAGCAGATCTTCCCGATGCGTATGTTCTGGTCTTTGGCTATTCCGACAAAAATACATTTGAATTGGGTCCCCTGTTTCCCATTACCTACGGGGTTTTGCTCTTTTACCTCCTCGCCATTCTGGTCCTTACGTACTTTAAATGCGGACAGAAACTGGGTGGCAGCGAGATGCTGACAGTCTATATGGGCTGCGGCTTTATCCTCCTGAACATCATCGGTGAACGGGGCGGCTTCTTAAGCGGCAATACGGAGAATGCCACGGCTCTTGCGGTTCTGGTGTATGCCATCCATTTCAAGACCGTGGAAGACCGCATCGAGAAAACTTTATTGGAGACTACGGAGATCAAGACCGGTCTCTTAAACGAGAACACCTGCATTGCCAAATTGAACGAAAAATTGCGGCATTCCGATCCGGAAGAGTATGCCTGCATTTACTTTGACCTGGCCCGGTTCGGACTGATCAACGAGCAGTACGGCATGGATATCGGAAACCGTGTGATCGCCGAATATGCACGGATCCTCGGAGGCATGGTGAGGTCGGATGAACTTCTTGCAAGGCAGGGAGGAGACCGTTTTATCGCTGTCATCTTTCGAAGAAATCTGGATGTGCTCCTGGCACAGATCGCATCCACAAGAGTCCGGTTTACGGAGGCCGGCGAAGAATACGATCTTACCCTCAGCGCTCACGTGGGTGTTTATCTCATCGAACGGGATGATATCAGTGCGGAGGAGATCATCTCCAATGCCAACACTGCGCTGGGGTATGGCAAGAATGCCGGAAACAGCGTGATCTACTTAACGCCGGAGTTGAAAAAACTGATCCGGGAAGAAAAACAGTTTGCAACGGATATCCCCATCGCCATGGCAGGAGAGGAGTTTATCGCCTTCTATCAGCCCAAGGTCAATAGCCAGACCAACACACTCTGCGGTGCCGAGGCTCTTGTCAGATGGTCCCATAACGGAGAACTGATCCCGCCGACTAAGTTTATTCCTATTTTAGAGACCAAGGAACTTATGTGCGACATGGATTTTTACATGCTCCGCCGGGTTTGTGCCGATATCGCCGCATGGATCGAAAGAGGACTGGTTCCGCCTACGATCTCCGTGAACTTTTCCAGAAGAAACTTATCCAATCCCAACCTGGCAGCGGACATCGATGCGGTGGTCAATGAGTATCACGTACCCAAAAAGATGATCGAGATCGAGATCAC